>JANMOR010000374.1:0-15643 GCA_031369435.1 Chitinophagaceae bacterium | reverse complement strand
TGGCTGCTGCTTACTCCTGAAGAATGGGTTCGGCAAAATATTATTCAGTATCTCATTCAAATTAAAAATTATCCGGCATCGTTCATTGCATTAGAAAAAGAATTAAAACTGGGCGAATTAAAAAAGAGGTTTGATGTTTTGATCTACGACAACAAACATGCACCATGGATGATGATAGAATGCAAAGCAATGGAGGTGGAGCTGCATGAAAAAGTATTGGAGCAGCTCATGCGTTATCATATATCTGTTCCTGTACCTTACCTGGTGATCAGCAATGGCAGTTACACCTATGCATGGCAGAAAAAAGATAACCGGCTTTTCAGTTTAGATCAATTCCCGGTTTATGATGGGACAGGGTTATAACAAAACAAACTTTTTTTGTAACAATTTCTGTCAATGTAAAAAAGCCCTGCATATACAGGACTTGTTTGCTACGAACCACTTCCTTTGTTCGTACTACCAACTATTGACCATGAGAAAAAAGTATAGGTTGATCAGCAACGGCATTTTCATCTTCTTTTATAAAATTACAGGAACCATATATGCCGGGAAAGGGTGTTTTAACGGAGATTGTTCAGAATCGATGAAGAAAACTTAATATGTACTGAAAGAAATTCAGGTTAACTTTCAGGCAAACTTTAATATATGAACTGGACGGTTATAACTGTTGTTGGAATAGTTGCAATTGCAATACTTGTATTCCTGGTATGGCGTAATCAAAAAGATGAAAAAGATTTTGAAGAGGAGGCCAATAATGATTACCGAAAACCAACTGCCGAAGAAACGGATATTGAAACAGATGATATACCAAAGTAATTAAAGAAGATTTTGTACTTCTTTATCCGTATAAAATAAAAGCATTCATTTAATTGATAGTGATGCTGTATTTTCCATTCATTCCATAGGTTGTTGTAAATAAATTTGGTACCGTTCCCACAGAAATAAAATACGTTCCGGGAGCTAGAATAAAGGCTGCATTCAGCAGGTTTGCATAGTCAATGCTGGCAATTAAAACTGCTTCACTATTAAAGATCCTTAGTATCAGGTCGATGTTTGCACCTGCATTATTAACTCCAACATTAAAGGGGGTAAGCGTTACAGTAGTTACTATGCCGATATTTATTCCATAGAAATCCAGATCAGCAGCATTATTTATAACTGCATTTATGGTTGATGTTAAAGAAGAGGCCCCTGAAACAGAATTTGAATAGTCATCTGTAACATAGCCCAGTGATGCATTTATAACAGAGAGGTCATCCTGTAATGCGGAAACACCTTCTGAACTTGTTCCATAATGCCAAAGTGATAAGTTTCTTCCATATGAATTTCCCATGATAGGAGCCCATCCGATTTCTCCAACACCTTGTCCGCTATTATATTCAGCAATTTTTACTCCATTGATATCATAAGTTGATTGGTGATTTAAACCAAGTGTATGCCCGGTTTCATGCGAAACTGCTTCGCTGATGGCTTTTGTATTATAGTTTAGCAAAGAAGAAAAAACAAAGCAGGGATTTTCAGAACCTTCAACAAAAGTATTTAAATAGGCAGCACCCCCGGCTTGTCCAAACCATTCCCATGACTCAGTGATAATTACTCTCATTCTTTTAGATGTTGTTGCATTAAAGATTGCTTCATCAGTTGTAACCAATACTTTAAAAACACTGAAATCATTTGTTACCCTTTGAATGATCTGGTTCATTGCTTCGGCAGTTAAGTTAGCAGGGGCACAATTAATATTCCCATTTGCATTCCACATCGATCTTGAAACTCGTTCTCCATCAAAATCAAGATAAATAATTGCCATATTTGCCGGAGAGTTTGTTATACCGGATGGTGGTTTTGCAAAATTGACTTCATTTGTTCCGCCGTTAACAGGAGGGCGTTTAATGAGATTAAACGATGTTATTCCAAAGTCGCAGCTTTGTTTGTTTGTTAATTCAGGAGGAGCGGTTTGATTTTCAAAATCAGTTTTACTGCATGATGCAAGAAGCATCAATCCAAAGAGTAGAATGTTTTTCATAATCCAAATTAAGAGTGTTAATAAACGGGGTTGGATATTACTCTTAAGGTATTGAATCTAATTACAGACCTTATCTCTTATCAATGAATGAACTTTTAAAAAAAATCATGAATGAAACTATTCATTCAAATAAAAGAGACTTCAATAAAAAAGGGAGAAGCTTATTAATAACGAGGTAATGTAATTTAGTAATTAAATCAGATAGTGTTGCAACAACTGAGTATTATGCAACAAAAACTTATTATAATACAATATCAGCAAACAGTAAATAAAAAGGCCATGCTTCCAAACAGTTAAGTTGTAAAGCATGGCCGGTATCAAAGGTAAGAAGTTAGTTCAGGCTTATTGTGTATTTGCCAGCCATTCCATAAGTGCTGGTATATGAATTAGAAATACTGCCAACTGAAGTATAATAGCTTCCTGCTGCAAGAACAGTTGAAGCATTCAAAAGGCCAGCGTAATCAGTTGTTGTAATTAAGCTACCCTGGCTGTTATAGACTTTTAAAATGAGATCTACATTTGAGCCTGCATTGTTTAACCCTACATTAAATGGAGTTACTGAAACTGTTGCAGAAGCGCTGAGATTTACAGAAAAGAAATCTACATCTGTTGAATTATTAATAACTGCATTCAATGAAGTTGATACAGGGGCTGCTCCTGAAACAGTATTTGAATAATCGTCAGTTACATTACCCAAAACATTTTTGATAACAGCGATATCATCCTGTATTGCATTTGCTCCATTTGAACTTGAACCTTTATGCCAGAGGGATAAGTTTTTGCCGTATGAATTACCCATGATAGGGGCCCAACCTGTTTCGCCGGTTCCCAGGCCACTGTTGTATTCAGAAGTTTTTACACCATTTGCATCATAAGACGACTGGTGGTATAAACCAATTGTATGAGCTGATTCATGTGATGAAGCTTCTGCAATAGCTTTGGTAGAATAATTCAGTAAAGAAGAAAATACAAAACAAGGAGTGGTTGATCCGGCAGCAAATGTGCCGATATAGGCAACACCACCTGCTTGTCCCCACCATTCCCATGATTCTGTTACAATAACTCTTGTCTTTTTTGCAGTAGAAGCAAGAAAGTAAGCTTCATCAGTTGTTACAATAATATTAAAAGGACTGTAATCGTCTGTTACACGATCAACGATTTGATTCATTGCATCAATAGTTAAATTGGCAGGAGCACATTGAATAGGACCTGATGTATTCCATGAAGTTCCGTTAACAGTTTCGCCGTTAAAATCAAGATAAATAACTCCTGTGCCTGCAGGAGGGTTTGTTGTTCCGTTAACAGTTGGTCTTCTGCGGAGCGGAACTTCATTTCCAATATTTACGTTTGAACGTTTAACAAGATTAAACGATGTCATCCCAAAATCGCAATCCTGTTTAATGGTTGGCTGAAGGGATGAAGTTTGATTATTAATCGGGCTTTTTGTACAGGAGGCTGCAAGGAGGATTAGTCCGAAGAGTACGAGGCTTTTCATTTTGAGTTTTTATTAGGGTGATTGGATATAGAGAAAAGAGACGTTTTATTTTAAGTGGTTTTCCAGTTTATCGGAATTCCTGCTTTTTTATTGTTTTGAATGTTACGTTTTGAAATTGTTTAATTACTTGCGATTTACTCTACAAAGAAACATTGTATTAAGGAATTGTAATGTAGTGAACACACTCAATTTTTTGCATTTTTTTTACGGCATTTTTGTAGTAGATCTACGACGTAATTTAAATCCCGAAATTAAAAATGAAGAATAGTTCTGTATACTTTTCTATGAGAATAAATGTCCACAGATGGAATTGCTGGCAGAAGATTTGTTGAGAATAATATTAACTGAGCTTCTTAGAGAGTTATTACTAACTTGCTATCGGAATTTTACGATAACCTAAATACAAAAATATGAAAAAGCACAATTTGACACATACCGGGGTAAATGAAAACGGCTTCCCCGAATCGCTCAACTATAATCCGGAGGATGACATTTATAGTAAAGGTAAAAAAGAACAGAACCTTAATCCGGATGATAACTCAACGCTTGACAGCAATGAATCAGAAGGGGCAATGAATGAAAAAGATTTTGAACTAGATCAGTCGGGTAGTGATTTAGATATTCCCGGCGCTGAACTCGACGACAGCAATGAAGCCATTGGCGAAGAAGATGAAGAGAATAATTATTACAGCCTTGGTGGCGATAATCACGACGACCTGGAAGAAGCAAAAGATTAAATTGTTGTTTACAATATCCAACTACACTCTGCAGAAAAATAAAAAACCCCGTATTACTACGGGGTTTCTACTTGGCTTCAAATTTTTCTGTTTCTTGGTTTACTATCCTTGGGTACAGAAGCCTTTTGATTTTCATAAAGCCGTGATTGCTAAGGATCTCAATTGGATTTTATTGGTTTTTCAGGATTGGATATATGAATCTTTCAAGTCATATAGCAAACCTAATATGGTTATAGTGATGTTGGAAATATTGATGTCTCTATCTTTTAAATTTGAACAGGATACGTTAATTAAATTAAGACTAGCACTTAAAAAAGAGTTCAGGTGCAGTTTTTTTTTCCGAAGCAGGGTTATTTCTGTGAATTATATAAGTTTTTAAAAGAATCCTGCAACTGCTATATTGAAAAAATCAGCCAATTTTATAATGACCTGTTTTGTATTCAGCATATCAGTGGTTTTTTTGAATTTACTGAGGTAATACAGAACAGGTTAATTTATAAAACAATTGAGTATAAAAAATCAGGATAATCATCATGATTGTGCATAAAAACGAATTAGATAAAAATGCTTCAGTTATTGCAGGGTTGCAACAAATGGCAGCACAGGCAGTAAATGATTATCTCGTAGATCCACAACAATGCTGGCAGCCCACAGATTTTTTGCCTGATATGACACAAGAAGATGCATTGGAACAGGTAGCATTACTCAGAAAAAGAACTGATGCCATTCCTCCTGAGGTTATTAGTTCATTAGTTGGCAATATGATCACCGAAGAAGCATTACCCAACTATCAATCTTTTTTCAATTTATTAAAGGGAGTAAATGAAGATGGTAATATGGCCAGTGATAATGGATGGGTTCGTTGGTCACGGTCATGGACGGCCGAAGAAAACCGCCATGGCGATCTGTTGAACAAGTACCTCTATCTTTCGGGAAGGGCTGATATGAAGGAAGTGGAAATCACCATTCACAATTTAATCAGTAATGGTTTTGATTCAAAAGCAGAACAGGATCCTTACCAGGCCATGATCTATACTTCTTTCCAGGAACGGGCCACAAAAATAGCACATGTTAATACGGGCAAACTTGCAGCAAAAGCAGGTGATGATACTTTATCAAGAATCTGCAAAACAATTGCAGGCGATGAAGCCCGCCATGAAAAGGCGTATAAAAGTTTTATGTCGAAAATATTTGAACTGGATCCTGACGGAGCCCTGCTTGCATTTGAAACAATGATGAAAAAGCAAATCACCATGCCGGCCTTGTTAATGGATCATGCAACAACTGATAGTTTGTTCACCCGTTTTTCATTGATATCAGAAAAAATGGGCATCTACACAACATTCGACTATGCCAATATTATTAATCATTTAACTGATCAATGGAAAATAGCCAACATTACCGGCCTGAAAGATTATGCAGCCAAAGCTCAGGAGTATTTATGTACACTGGCTGATCGTTACCGCCGTATTGCTGAACGTTTGAAAGTTCAACCAACCGCAGTTCCTGCGTGGATCAATTATTAATATTAATAACACAATAGATTGAGTCTTCAAAACTTTCATTTGCACACGGCAGCATTTTTGATTACAAAAGAAATATTTATATGATGAAGAGAGTGACTTGTATTATTTTGATTTCCTGTTTTAGTTCAGTTAACCTAAATGCTCAGGTAACTGATACATCAATTGTAGTTGTAACAACAACTAATACTCCTGTTGCAATCATTAAAACAGAGATAACAAAGTCGGATAAAAAAAACACCGTTTACAAAATTAAGCCATGGGTTGATATTCCTGTAACAGTTGCTTTTGCTGGATATACTGTTTATAGCATGGGTATTATATATAGCAGAGATAAAGTTCCCGAAGCAGAGATTCTTGCTTTGAATAGAAATGATGTGAATAGTTTCGACAGGCCAGTGACTTATAATTATTCTGAAAAATCAAACAGCAATAGTGATATATTTTTTTACGGCAGCATGCCGCTGCCCTTAGTGTTGTTGCTTGATAAAAATATAAGAAAAGACGCAGGAAGAGTAGGGTTATTGTTTTTTGAAGCAATGGGTACAACCGGGGTGCTCTATACAACGTCAGCCATGATTGCTAATCGTTATCGACCTTATGCGTATAACCCTGAAGCTCCTATAGGTGTAAGAACCAGTGGCAATATTAAAAATTCTTTTTTTGCCGGTCATCCGGCATTAGTTGCAACAGCTACTTTTTTTACTGCCAAAGTTTTTTCCGATTATCATCCGAATATGAAGAATAAATGGATACTCTACACCATTGCTGGTGCTGCCGCAACAGCTACCGGTGTTTATAGAATGCAAGGTGGATATCATTTCAGAAGTGATGTAATTGTGGGTGTAACTATTGGATCATTAGTTGGGGTATTAATACCTCATTTGCATAAGAATAAAACCTTTGCCACTGCAAAACTTCGGTTGCTGCCAAATTTTGGTAATGGCAGTTCTGGGTTTACTCTTCTTTACAAACCCGGGAAGTAAACACCATATCCACACAGAGCATTTCATTTAAACTGATTTTGTGTGAGTCATGCACATAAACAGCACTTGCAATGGATTGATTCCTTTCTAATCCTGTTTTGCTTTCTCAAATATTTTATTAATTTTAATAAGTGGTTTGAGTTCATCCTCGTGATGACCTCTATTGTATTGAAGCTTACCAGTTGAAACCGGTTTTTATTAACGGGAACTTTTATCCTTTAAATACAATGTTATGCCTGCATCAACCAAAACCATGCGTATTTGTTTTTTGTACTGTAGCTGTATTCTTTTTTTTTGTTCAGCAAAGCTTCATGCACAAAAACCCCATCTTGACATCAAAGCCCCATATTCTGTTTCAGTAGTGGGAGCAGAACAGTTAGAAGCGAGATCAGTTACCATTGGTAACGTTACTGAACTCATTCTGAGGTTGCCCAAAACTCATGCACTTGTTCAGCGCAATTCAACCTATGATTATAGTTTAACCGGTGGGGGTCAAAGAAACGATCTCATCTATTTCAACCGGGAAAAAGATCCTGTTTATTTGCGTTCAGTTGTTACAGACCAAAATGCTGTTCCAATTTTAGCGATCGAAGAAATACGGGTGCTAAAAAATGTGGAGAGTGGATACAAATGGCAGAACATGCCAGGTAAGCAATACGCATTTCAATTTGACGCCGGCACAAAAAAATACAAGGATATAGCCTTTACAGGAACATACAAACCACAATTTGTTGTTCCTCTTTTTGCTGATAATGGAGAAATGATTTCAAATACTTCCTGGTTAGATAAAATTAATTTAATGCTTTCCAAAAAGACATTTAGCGAAACAAAACCGGATGATGCATATGGAGATGGAGGGTCTGCTATTTATAATTATAAACAATTTCCTGGATTTGCAAATATTGAAACAGAAACAATTCAATACAAAGATTTGAATGGTACGGTACGTGAAGAGATTTACCGTGAATATTACAGCGATGGATTCATGTATGAAGAAATTACTTTTTACGATTGCAATGGAATAATAGAACATTTCGACAGCTCTATGTACGATGATTATGGCGATGAATATGAATACACAGAAATGGAATATAAAAATGGTCAGCCCGTTTCAGGATACAGGGACATAGAAGATGAAGATGAATTTGGTTTTTATGACTACAGGGAATATTATAACCCTAAAACTGACAGATTTGAAAGAAATGTATTAGCGTTAGGTGATTGGAACAGATACAAAGCATTTCAATATGAGCGGCAGTCCTTAAAGGTTTGTACTAATAATCCCCGTAACGTCATTTTTATTGGAGGTTCTCTTTTGCGTGAAGATGCCAATCCCGGTTTTAATTTATATGGAGGTTTAATTGACTATACAAGATTCCTTGATACAAAAATTGGCATTACCGGGGATGTGCGAATAAATGCAGGCTCTGTTGGTGTTACAGATTATACCAAAATGAATTTCATGGCTGGTATTACTTATGTGCCAATCAGCAAAGCAGGGCTGGATGATTGTCTTACTTTTTCAGCTCATGCACTGGTAGGTGTTGTTAATATAAAAAGTAAATATGGTAACTATAGTAATTCACAAACTGCCTTTAACGGAGTGATAGGCCCGAGGATTGATTACAATTTCAATAAACAATTTGGAGTTGGCATCCAAGCTGAACTGAACCCTGTCTTCAACAAAGGGGGTGGAGGTGTTTCATATAATTATGGACTGGCCACAGGTGTCAGGTATAGTTTTTAACCTGCTTATCAATGGATGGAAAAATCGTTCAGGAATGAGTATAGTTTTATCTCATCTTTACAGTTGAATCAATTCATTCAATCAAACTATTTCATTCCATGAACCCATCCAACGATCCATTGCATGGCAAAACATTAGAAACAATTTTAAATGAACTGGTCACTCATTTCGGATGGGAAGAATTGGGGCAACTCATCCGTATCAATTGTTTCAACAGCAACCCCAGCATCAAATCGAGCTTAACTTTTTTGAGGAAAACACCCTGGGCCAGAAAAAAGGTGGAAGATTTGTATGTATCTATATTGTAAAAGAAAATTTTTTCGATACCCATTGGTGAAATCATAGACTATATAATTGACCGAAAAATTCAACCATAAACTGTTTGTAAGTCAGCAGTTGCAAATTCAGCATTCATAGCTCTTCATAAAAAAATGCTTCTACGAATTATTGAAAAAAGTTCGTAGAAGCAAATAAACCAAAACCAACATTTAGTTACGGACTAAAGTTCAGATAATATTTATAATAAGGCAAATTCTAACCCAGGCCTTTCAACCATTGTACCAATTCATCCTTGGCTTTACCCGTTTTTTTCTGAATTCGGCCCCATACTTCATCATCCTTTCCTTCTTCATAGGTAAGGTCATCATCTGTTAAGTTTGCATATTTCTGTTTGAGTTTTCCTTTCCACTCATTCCATTGTCCTTTTACTTCCATCTTGTCCATAAGTTTTATTTTATAGGTTAAAAAATGAATAACAATTAATATCTATAAAAAACTGTGCCAAACGAAAATGCTGAGAAAGCAGAAGAATGAAAATGAACAAATGAATAGCGGCCCCAAATTTGAATATTGAAACTTTACAAAAAAGAATTTGTATGATCAATGAATCAGATAAGCAAAAAAAGGATACAGATAAAAAAAACTCTGCAATAGAACCTGATCCTGAAACATTGCACACAACCGACCCGCAGGAGAATATGGAAGGACCTGTATCTTCTGTTATGCAAAATATTAAAGAAGGTGCAGAAAAAGGTGATGAAGAAACGAAAGAAGAAGCCGACACAAAGAAAGATAAAAATATGTAATGAAGTATGTATCTTACTGATGACATCCTGATCAGGTTTGTCTTTCACAGGAGAACAAACGATTTGTTTTTTATAACGTATTCATTAAATGCTTAAAATTATTGTATGCAAAATTGGTTAAAAGCTTTGATAGCTGGGTTTGGAGCAAAAAAACTGGGAGGTGGATGTTTAAGCACTATCCTCATTTTTATTGTTATTTATTATGCATTAGGTCAATGTAACCCACCGGCAACACCAGCACGGCAGGGGAAAGTAAACTCACAACAACAGATAAAAACAGCCAGCCTGGAACAATCTGCTTTAAGCAGGTAAATGAGAAATAATTAAACTGTTGTTCAAGTAACTATTTAATTATATAAATTTTCAAGTATTGAATTATGTATAAGATGGGGAATTTATTTCCCATCTTTTTATAAACCGGGGTCAGTAAAAGTATTTCCTTGTTTGATATCTCCTGTTTCAAATCCCTTTTTAAACCAATACATTCGTTGCGCCGAAGTTCCATGTGTAAATGCATCAGGCATTACCTGTCCTGTGGTTTGTTTTTGCAGCCTGTCATCTCCAATTGCATTCGCCGCATTTAGTGCTTCTTCAATATCTCCCTTATCGAGTATGTTTTTCATTTTTTGTGTATGATGCGCCCAAACACCTGCCAGGAAGTCGGCCTGCAATTCCATCATCACTGAATAACGATTGGCTTCTCTTTCACTCAATCTTCCACGAAGCTCATTCATCTTTGAAACTGTACCATTGAGGTTTTGTATATGATGCCCTACTTCATGTGCTACAACGTACGCCATTGCAAAATCACCCGGTGCATTAAACCTGTTTTGCAGGTCCTGGTAAAACGATAAATCAATATATAGCTGATTATCGGAGGGACAATAAAAAGGACCTGAAGCTGCACTTGCATTTCCACATGCCGAAGAAACAGCACCCCTGAATAAAACCAATGTAGGTTCAGCATAACGCTCCCCATTATCTGCAAACAGCTTGTTCCATACATCTTCTGTTTCTGCCAGCACAACTTTTACAAATTGCGCCCTTTCATCATCGGCCTTTTGCTCTTCAGGTGTAAGCATTCTTTGATTGGCTTGTGGTGAAATGGGAATTTGCGATGGATCAACCTCACCTCCGCTTAAAAAAGAATAAATGATATAAATAATTACACTCAACACACCACCACCTGCTGCTATACCACCACCTGAAAGTCCACGTCTGTCGTCAACATTAGAACTGCCTCTTCTGCCAAGCCATTGCATAATTTTATAATTTAAAGTGATGTAAAATGAATTGCCTGCATTATGTATGGATGATATAAAACATGATTGCAAACATTCCCTGTTCTTGCTGCACAATGCGTACCAGTTTTATTATTCAGTGGTTTTATTAATTTGGCTTCATCCTGTCATTTTACTTTGACAGCAAGTGTATAGAAGTTTATTTCGCTGCAGTACTTCCTTTATTGTTAATATCTTCTTCACATTTTTCGGTTCCGTATTTGCATCTGTAGGGAACCATGCAGCTGAAAAATCTCAAACTTCTATTCTATCCAGCTTTATTACTGCTGTTTTCCTGCAGCAATCCTCTAAACAAAATATTTGGCAAAAAAACAGCACACGAAGTATATGCTGACAAAGTGGACAGGAGCCCTGAAGGAAAGCAATGGATTGCTGTATCTGAAAAGATTTTACAATCACCCTTTTCCATACAATTACCTTACCGACAAACTGGCCATTTTCCATTAGATAAACTACGGGCCTTTGCAGTACAGTTTACTGTTAAACAGGGCGAAAAAATAATTGCAGATATCATCCAAAAAAATGGGACATCTTCTGTTATTTATGCTGATGTATTTAAACTCGATGGTACCCGACCTGTACATATACTATCTGCTGATACTGCAAAATCATCATTAAGCTTTGAAGCAGATGAAACAGCCACTTATATTTTACGGTTGCAACCTGCATTATACCAATCTGCCAGCTACAACCTTTCACTTGCTGTTGCTCCTTCTTTAGGTTTTCCCGTTGCAGGTACTAAAGCAAAAGCAGGAAGTTTCTGGGGCGATGGAAGGGATGCAGGTAAACGGCTTCATGAAGGCATTGATATTTTTGCGCCCAAATTAACGCCTGCTGTTGCTGCCGCTGATGGTCAAGTCAGCAAATTAAATGATGGAGGTCTTGGCGGCAAAACAGTTTGGATAAAAGTAACAGATAAAAATATTCAGCTTTATTATGCTCACCTTGATCAGCAACTTGTACACGAAGGACAAACAGTAAAAAAAGGCGATACAATTGGATTGATCGGTAATACAGGTAACGCAAAATACACAGCAGCACATCTTCATTTTGGTATCTATAATAATGATGGGGCTATAGATCCCTGGCCTTTTGTAAACAAAGTTGTAAAAACCGCTCCTGCTATTACATCTAAAGATCTTACCGGGTATTTGCAATTCAAAACTCCTGTGGCTATAACAGCTGGAACAAAAGAATCATCAAACCCTGTGCTGATTCCGTTAGCTGTAAATGCTGATGGTTATATAGCCGAACTGCCCGATGGAAAAGTGATGCATGTTCCATTTAAGGCAGTAAAAAATATAGAAAAACAAAAATCTCCCCTTACAACTGAAAGAATAAAAGTTACTTCAAAGGGATGATGGTGAATCAGTATTTAAACACAAATAAAAAATCCCTGTTAAAGAAATGCCAACAGGGATTTTTTATTCTCAACGAAATATTTTTAATTACTGTTTTTAGGAGGCGATGGATTGGTTTCTATGCCTGTATCAGTTACTAAAAATTTATAAACGATTGCAGGGGATGAGGGGCCTGGATAATCACTGGTTACATAAATTTTATACAAAATCTGTCCCGCATCAACACCTGTGGTTGGATTAACAGGACCAAATACAACATATTTGGAGTGTGAATTATCCAGTACCTGTTTAATTGCATTATAGTTATTAGGCGAAAGTTGTAAATTCCCAAAATAGCTGCCTGTTCCGTATTGTACTGTACTTTGTCTTCCTGTTTTTAAATAAACATCGGGTGGACTATCCCAGCTGTTACTATTACCTGTCCACCCACGCAACGAAATGTTATTGGGAGTATCAATATAAAACCGAAAAGTTAACCTTGTACCCTGACCTAAATTCACAAAGGTTGCTGAGTCCATCCATAAAGTATCTAACCTGCCCGCTATTTGACTAGCTTGTGGTGGAGATGCGGGGGCTGCATCAGCTCCTGCTGAATCTGTTGTATTCGTTTTTGCAGCATCAGTATCGGGATTGTTACAGGATGCAAAAAATAACAGGAGCAAAAATACAAATGTAAGTTGTCGTATTAAAATTTTCTTTCTCATAATGATGATTTTGTAATGAATAAAAACCAGTGAATATTTGAGTCTGTAAAAGATAAGCTGTAAATTTCTATTTGTCAAGCATCCTTGTAAATAGTTTCAAGGGTCTGCTGTAGTCAAATCATCATGAATGAAACCTTAAGAATTATACTGGATTGGTCGGAAGTGTGGGCCTTACTGATTCCCTTAGTTTATTTTTTAGTCAAAAATCATCAACCCCGTTATTTAAAACCGGTCATCATTTACCTGTTTGTTGCCCTGTTCCTGAATATAACAGGAAATATTATTGCTGATTATAAAGCCTGGTTGCCATCATGGATGCAAAGTAATAATCCATTGTACAATGTGCATTCAATTATCCGTTATATCTGCTTCAGCTATTTCTTTGTTGCACTCAATCAAACATCTTTTACAGTAGTTAAACAAGTGTTACCCATTGCTTCAATACTCATTTTTATTCTGAATTTTACTATTGTTGAAAATTTTGGTAACCCCAATCATTTGAGTGGTAATTTACTGTCGGCAGAAGCGTACCTGCTGCTGGTTTACTGTATGCTGTATTACCTCGCCAAATTGAGAAGTGAAACAGATGATATCAGCAGTGGATCTGATTTCTGGATCGTTACCGGCCTCAGCATTTATGTAGTGGTGAACTTTTTTGTTTTTTTATTTTATGTTCCCATGATCAACCACGATAACCTGCTCGCAGAAAATATCTGGTACGTTCACAACATTGCCTACATTTTATTGTGCATCTTTATAACCAAAGCATTTTATGAATCTGCTCGACATCAGCTTACAGTCTAGAGTTATCATAGGCATTTCAGCCATGGTATTCCTGTTCAGCAGTTTCCTGATTGCTTTTATCAGCAACCAACGTAAGAAACTGCAATACCATAAGAACCTGCAGGCTATTCATGAGCAGCAACAACAGGCTTTGATGGAACAGAATCTGAAACTGGAAGACAGGGTGAAAGAACGGACAGCTGAACTAACCGAGCAAAAAGAAAATCTGCAGGTTGCACTTACAGATTTAAAACTAAGCCAGATGCAATTGCTGCAAAAAGAAAAAATGGCTTCACTTGGCGAACTGGCTTCGGGCATTGCACATGAAATACAAAACCCGTTAAACTTCGTCAATAATTTTGCAGAGATCAATACTGAACTCCTGTTGGAAATAAAAGAACTGATGGCCACTGAAAAAGAGTCGGCCAATAAAGATGAGATCAATTCATTGCTTGAAGATGTTGTTCAAAATCTGAATAAAATAAATCATCATGGCAAGCGGGCCGATAATATTGTCAAGAACCTGTTACAGCATTCGCACAGTAACAGCAGCGAAGCCATACTGAGCGATGTTAATCTTTTAGCCGAAGAATATATTAAACTGAGTTATCATGGCTTTCGGGCAAAAGATAAAGCAGTACATGTTATTATCAACTCAACGTTTGATCCAACCATTGAAAAAATCAATATGGTGCCGCAGGATATCGGCCGTGTGTTAATGAATATTTATAACAATGCTTTTTACTCGGTAATTGAAAAATCGAAAAAGAATATTGTTGATTACACACCTGCTGTAACCGTTTCAACAAAAAGTGAAGATGATAAAGTAAAAATTATTATAAGGGATAACGGGCTCGGTATTCCAGAAAAATACATCGCAAAAATATTCCAGCCTTTTTTCACCACCAAGCCAACAGGCGAAGGAACCGGTTTGGGCTTATCGTTAAGCTACGAAATCATGAAAGTACACCAGGGCCAAATGAAAGTTGAATCCAAAGAAGGAGAGTATGCTGAATTTACGATTGAATTGAAAAAGGATTAACTGCTTTTTATCATCTATCAACGATTCAATTTACTCTTAATATTTTTTTCAACACTGTTGTATCGGAATAGTCTTTTACTACAAATGAATAGGTACCTGCTTTGGTTCCGTTGAATTCAACATCCAGTGTTTGCCCGATAGAAACCGATTGGTTATTGGCAGGTTTCATGACTTTTAAATATGCAGGAAGGTCAGCTCCGTCTTTGGCAAGCATGCGCCAGTTAACTGCGCTGCCATTGAATAAAATAGAAACGGTTAATTCAGGTGAGCCCGGCGTAATATTGATGATCCTGAAACGGTAATTCATTCCCTGTTTCAGAACCATGCTGTCAGTTGCAGCTTTTCCATTCAACAGATATGCATCTCCACAATTGCTCATCAGAAAAATTTTGTTGGTGCTGTTGTTATACTTTTCTCCCGGTTCAGTAACAATGAATGCACCATACATTCCTTCGAACAACTGGAAGCTGTGCATATGTGTATGATATATAAAGGTACCTGCACGGGGTGGCGTCATATGCACAATAAATGAATCACCCGGCATAACAAGTGGGGCTAATTCTTTACCCCTGTTTCCCCATCCGGCCACACCATCAAAATAACTTTCAATCTCAAGTCCGTGCCAGTGAATGGTAGTGGCTTCTTTTAAATGGTTGATGATTTTGATACTAACCGGTTTCCCTTTTTCAAGTATAATTGGCGGGCCGGGAATATTCACATTTATATCTGTTGATACATTGCCTTCATGTAAAATAAATCCCTTACCGGTTAATGTATCATGGCAAACTCTTTCTACAATAACTGGGCTTGATAACGTTTCAACTGCTTTCCTCCGAACGACATTCACCGGTGCAAC
>JANMOR010000366.1:0-4143 GCA_031369435.1 Chitinophagaceae bacterium | reverse complement strand
ATACCCGTCATCTTTGCAATGTTCGCAGCTATATCTTCTGCATCCACTTCTTCTTTCAGCAAACGTTTTTCACCGCTTGTTTCAATTTGTTGCGTTAATGTTGCAATCTGTGCTTCCTGTTCTTTTATTTTTCCATAACGGATCTCTGCCACCAATCCATAGTTGCCTTCCCGTTCTGCACGTTCGGCCTGCATCTTCAGGTTTTCAATTTCTGCTTTTGCATTCTGCACTTTCTCTACTAACTCTTTTTCTGTTTTCCATTTTGCCTTGAGTGTATCACGGTCAACAGAAAGATTAGCGATCTCGGTATTGAGTTCTTTTAATTTATGCTCATCATTTTCCCGTTTGATGGCCTCCCGTTCAATTTCCAACTGACGGATCTGGCGTTCGAGTTTGTCCAACTCTTCGGGCATGCTGTTCATTTCTAAACGGAGTTTGGCTGCGCTTTCATCAATTAAGTCAATCGCTTTATCCGGTAAAAAACGATCAGTGATATATCGAACGCTCAATTCCACTGCTGCAATAATAGCCTCATCTTTAATACGAACATGATGATAGGTTTCATAACGGTCTTTCAATCCACGTAAAATGGAAATTGCATCTTCCATGCTTGGTTCATCAATCATCACTTTCTGAAAACGACGTTCTAATGCTTTATCTTTTTCAAAGAATTTTTGATACTCGTTTAAAGTGGTTGCACCAATGGCTCTTAACTCACCTCTTGCCAATGCAGGTTTTAAAATATTAGCTGCATCCATTGCCCCATCGCCGCCACCTGCACCAACGAGTGTATGAATTTCATCAATGAATAAAATAATTTCTCCATCGCTGGTTGCTACTTCCTTCACTACACTTTTCAAACGTTCTTCAAACTCACCTTTATATTTTGCACCTGCAATGAGTTGTCCCATATCCAATGCATAAATAATTTTCGATTTTAAATTTTCAGGTACATCACCATTAACGATCCGCATCGCCAGGCCTTCTGCAATAGCTGTTTTACCAACACCCGGTTCACCAACTAATATGGGATTGTTTTTTGAACGGCGGCTTAAGATGTGCAATGTTCTGCGGATCTCTTCATCCCGACCAATAACAGGATCTAATTTTCCCTGCCTTGCCATTTCAATTAAATTCTTTGCATACTTATTCAATGCATTGAATTGTGTTTCCTGTGTTTGACTTTTTACTGTATCACCTTTGCGCAGATCTTTAATTGCAGTCAACAATCCTTTCTCCGTTAAGCCGGCATCTTTCAAAATTTTTGCTGATGTATCATTACCCTGCACAATCGCTAACAACAAATGTTCAGGTGTTACAAACTCATCGGCAAAACCTTTGAGCGAAGCGCCTGCACGCAAGATCACATTGTTTGCGTCACGGCCCACCATCTGTGCAGCTTCACCACTTGTCTTTGGTAATTTGCTGATGGCTTCATTCAATTTTGTTTCTACGATGTTTAGTGTAACATTGTTTTTCTTGAGCAGGTATTCCACAGGGCTATCTTCCTGGTCAAGCAATGCTTTCAGGATATGTTCTGTTTCAATATTTGTGTTCTGTGCATTAAACGCCAGTTGCTGTGCCTGCTGTACAGCCTCTGCTGCTTTGATTGTGAAGTTTCCTAAGTTCATATAATATTTTTAATGTTTGTATTTCTCTTTGCTTATTATCTATTGCCTATTGCTTATTCAAAAATTGCCCTCATCCTCTTATCCTTCTCCAAAAGAGAAGGACGGTGCGGCATATTTTTAATCGTGTTTTTAATCTACCAATTCAACGTTTGAATATTGTTCAACATTTAGGCCTCATCTCCGACGCTTTGGTCGGAGTCAGACATTCATCGTCTGACCTCTTATCCCTCTCCAAAAGAGAAGGACAGTGCTTCATGACTTGTCCAAACATTTTAACTAACACTTCAACACTTGAATATTTGTTAAACATTTCTTCTACCGCTAAAATGGTCAAATCCAAAAGCTGAAAGAACTAAATTTGTTCGGCCTTGTTTCTTTTTCCTTGTTCCTTTAGTCTTCAAATAGCTATCCAAAAATAAATTCAGTAAGAATGTCACATAAAGAACGATTAATCCGCCCCAAAGTCAGTGCCACATTGATTTTCATGCTATTATTACAGGTCTGCTATGCACAGCAGGACTTTTCAAAAGTAACCGACTGGGTCAATACCAATCTTCCTGATTTAGGTGGCCGTGCCGTGATGATGATTTATAAAGACGGGAAAATAGTTTACAGCCAAAGTTTTAACAAACTCAGCAAGCAACAGGAAAACCGTGCAAAGATCCGTTCAAAAGTTACCGGTGCCGATGAAGAATACCTGATGAGAGATTATTCCGATACCACCCGTGAACGTGTTGCCAGCAGCAGCAAATGGTTTACTGCTGCATTGGCCATGACCTATATTGATGAAAATAAAATGCGGTTGAATGATTCCATTGGTAAATTTTTACCTATCATGAGTAAGTATGGAAAAGGAGGCATCCGTGTATGGCAATGCCTCAGTCATTTAACAGGTATTCAATCGGGCGGTCTCCGTGATATGGTGGAAGGATTTAAAAATATCAAGACCATGCCTGCAGCCATGGAACAGATTGCAATGTTGCCCATGGAAGGAACACCCGGCAAAACATTTCATTACAGCAATACCGGTTTGCAGATCATTGCAGGCATCATAGAAAAAATAAGCGGTAAAGATTTTGAAACTTCATTTAACGAACGCATTGCACAACCGCTGGGTATGAAGAATACCGACTTTGGAAAAAAAGGCGTGCCACTTGCAGCAGGTGGTGCATATAGCACGCCGGAAGATTACATGAAGTTTCTCGTCATGATCATGAACGAAGGTGAGTATAACGGTAAACGCATCATCAGCAAAGCACTCATCAATGAAATGCAGAAGAACAGGGTTGGCAGTGATGTGGTCATCATCAGCACACCCGCCGAAGCAGGTACATGGGGTTATGGTTTTGGTGAATGGGTGATGGATACTCCATTAGCTGTTGCTGATAAAAAAGATGCCATGCCCGATAGTAAACGTAGCAATGCAGTTACAAGCCCGGGATTGTTTGGCAGTTTTCCGTGGGTGGAAAATGAAAAAAAATATTGTGCTTTTTTGTTTGTGTATAATTTACAAAACAAAGGAAGAAATACAAAGTATAAAGAGTTGAAGGGAATTGTGGATGGGGTGTTGAAGTGATGTTACTATTGTATATTAACGGCAATATAATTGCAGCATCTCATATCATATATATTTGTGTAAGGAGCAATAAATTGAAAACCCGTGAAATCAAAAATCTTTTTAATTCTTCTTTTCTTCTTTCTTGTTCAGGTTTCTATTGGACAGGAAATTAGCAAGCTCGACATTGTAAAATTTAAAATCAAGTCAATTACGACAATTGACGGTGACGGAAAAATTAAGTGCACTGAGTTCTATAATGACAAAGGAGATTTAATTAAACAAGGCTCATTAAATGACAATAAACAGCTTCAGATTGACAGAGAACTTTTCTATAATGACTCTTCACGACTTATTGAGGAACGGACATACATAAATGGTGGAGACATCAATACAACATTAAAGTATTGTTGCTGCTGTTGGCGTCCTCGCCAACTAACTAATTCACTTTACTGCATGTTGGCGGGGACGCCAACATGAGCAAACATACTTTTCAAGACACGTTCTATTACTCTTTTCATCGCAATCTTATCCTTGCACCAAATCCAATATTGATTATTTCATTAAATTTTAATCCTTTGGAATTGTTGACAAAACTGATCAGGTCCCTGTCGGTGGTGCCCACTTCGTAATACAAACCGATTTTGTTTTTTGTAATGCCACCTCCAGCGAACAAGGCAACATGTGCGGCGGTTGGGAATTCGTAGTAAACCAATGATTCACGGGAAAGATGATATTGTTTTCCAAACGCATAATTAACAAGAATGCCTGCTGTAAGCAAATCAAATTTAAAATCCTTTGAACTTATAGAAACCGGCAACCATGTTAACTTAGCAGTAATGGAATGGATATTGACGCCGCCAACTTTTTTGGGAACATATCCATACATCAAATCAGCCTGCAATTTCTTCTTCGCCAATTCATAACCGGCGCCAGCTGAGATAAAACCAATGGAAC
>JANMOR010000359.1:0-2136 GCA_031369435.1 Chitinophagaceae bacterium | reverse complement strand
CTGGCCACATCACGGGGAACGAGGTTACCAAAAGCAGGATATCTGCGCTCTAAATAATAATCTCTTTCTTCTTCAGGAATATCAATTGATTTTCTTGTTTCGCCTTGTTTTTTCGGCACCCATATACGTCCATCATTTCTTAAAGACTCACTCATCAACGTTAATTTACTTTGATGATCGCCACTAACCGGAATACATGTTGGGTGAAGTTGTGTGAAGCAGGGATTACTGAAATAAGCTCCTTTCTTGTGGGCTTTCCATGCAGCAGTTACATTACTGCCCATAGCATTAGTTGATAAATAAAATACATTTCCATAACCACCGCTGCATAACAGTACGGCATGACCGAAATGACGTTCCAGTTCACCTGAAACTAAATTTCTTGCAATGATGCCACGGGTTTTGCCTTCAATCATTACAATATCCAGCATTTCATGACGGGTAAACATTTCTACATTACCCAATGCAACCTGGCGTTCTAATGCCTGGTATGCACCTATCAATAACTGTTGACCTGTTTGACCTGCAGCATAGAATGTACGTTGTACCTGCGTACCACCAAATGAACGGTTACTTAATAAACCACCATACTCTCTTGCAAACGGAACACCTTGCGCCACACATTGATCAATGATGCTGGTACTAACTTCTGCAAGACGATGCACATTCCCTTCTCTTGCACGGTAATCGCCACCTTTGATCGTATCATAAAACAAACGATATACACTATCACCATCGTTCTGATAATTCTTGGCAGCATTGATACCTCCCTGCGCAGCAATGGAGTGCGCACGACGTGGACTATCCTGGAAACAAAATGCTTTTACTTTATAACCCAGCTCACCTAATGAAGCGGCGGCAGAAGCACCGGCCAAACCTGTGCCTATTACAATAATTTCAATACTTCGTTTATTGGCAGGGTTTACCAGTTTACAGGTTGACTTATAATTTTTCCATTTCGTATCTAATGGACCGGCAGGAATCTTTGAATTCAGCATAATCGTTTCAAATTCGTTTGAAGTACAATTTATAAGGTATTTTTTTTGTAGTCAGCTTTTGTGCTATCAAGGTGGCTTTTGTTGCGTCGCATACTTCAACGTTCTCAACCATGTGCTGCAACCGAAGCCTTATTCAATCCATTTTAAATACATGGCTATCGGCATTAAAGCAAATATCAAACCTACAATGACTGAAAACCAAACACCCATAGAAGTTAACAGCATTAAATAACGGTTGTTGCTTACACCTACCGTACGAAAGGCACTTTGAAAACCATGCATCAAATGCCAGAACAAAGAAAAACAGCCCAGCACATAAATGATCACTACCCACAACTCACTAAAGGTTGCTTTCATTAAACCAAACATATCATGCATTAACACACCATTGTATTCAACAGGCATATCCAGTCCTGCTTCAGTAAAACGGGCAGGTATCCAGAAATGGGTAAAATGTAAAATCAAAAATAACATGATGAGTGTGCCGAGTAATCCCATACTGCGACTGTACCATTTACTTCCACTGTTGCCCATGGGTTGATCATAACCAATTTTGCGGCTTTGCTTATTTTGTACGGTCAGCATATAACCCTGGATGATGTGTAATAAAATGCCGGCCATCAATCCAATTTCCATAATCCGTATTAAAACAGTTGAAGCCATGAAGTGGGCTGCTTTATTAAACATCTGCCCGTTATCATCGGGATTAAATAAATCGGCAAAAATGGTGGCATTGATACTTACATGTACAATTAAAAAAGTGATCAGGAAAAGACCTGTAAGACCCATCACTAATTTTTTCCCGATAGAAGAAATAAACATCTGCTTAAACGTCATAACAAATAGTTTTGGAGAACCGTTGCAAATTTAGGACAGGAACGTACAAAAAGTTCAGTTATACCATTTTATTAAAAACAAAAATAGCTGCTGAAAACAGCAGCTATGAATATATGTAAAAGGAGATATTATCAGAATCGAAAACCTAAAGTTAGTCCGGCTCTTACACCAGCCCATGGGCCATCAAAAACCGCCTTAACGCTATTGGCACTTATATCAGCTTTAATTTTAAGTACGGGTATATCAATTTCATCAATTGTTGTTCTCAGATCATCTTGTTCACCTTGACTGAGTGGCGCTG
>JANMOR010000348.1:0-3368 GCA_031369435.1 Chitinophagaceae bacterium | reverse complement strand
AATTCGTTTCCATTGTTGGCAATGGCTTTTAATGAATAGAAGGTCACCGGAGGAACAATACTTCGTTTTCCAAATACTTTCGATTTACTGCCCAATGCCATATATATCGGATAAATTGCTTTTAAAACTTTTTGTCTCAGTGTCATTTTTTCACTATTTCTGTTTATAAATAAAACATATGCTGTAAATGAAATAAAGCATATCATTAAAACAATCAATCCTTGTTTTAGTTTGCGGTTAATTTTTATTTTCTGCCAATGATTGTTTTCCAGAGATTGTGTTTTAGTTGATTGAAAGGAGGATACCTGAAAAAAGGTTCAAACCAGTTTACTTTTTTCACCACTCCTTTATAATGTGTAAATGTATCAAACGAAAATTTTCCAAGATAGCCCCCATGTCCGCTTGTGCCGATACCACCAAAAGGAATATTGCTGTTGCCCAATTGATAAACTGTTTCATTGATACATCCTGCACCAAACTGCACCTGTTCAATAAAATACTGTTCTGTTTTTTTACTGGTTGTAAATAAATACAATGCAAGTGGATGTGGGTTTTTCTCAATCAGCTTTACTACTTCTTCATTTTCTTTGAATGTAAACACCGGCAAAACGGGGCCAAAAATTTCTTCTTTCATGATGGCTGCATCATCACTGATGTTTTCAAGAATGGTTGGTGCAATATATTTTTCTGCAGCATTGGTTTGTCCGCCATAGCGAATGGTTCCTTCGCCGAGATATTTACTCACTGCATCAAACCTCTTTTGATTGATCATGCGGCCATAGTGATCATTCTGTTCCTGGTCTTTACCATAGGATTTTTCGATGTTGAATATAATTTCATCAATCAATTTTTCTTTTACAGATTCATGCACAACTAAATAATCTGGTGATACACAAGCCTGTCCGCTGTTGAGCAGCTTACCCCATACAATTCGTTTGGCAGCCATTTTTATATTGGCAGTTGCATCAACAATACATGGGCTCTTACCACCCAGCTCCAATGAAACAGGTGAGAGTTGTTTGGATGCCATCTCCATAATTTTTTTACCAATCTCAGTACCACCTGTAAACATTACATGCCCGAAATGAAAATTCTCCAGCAATGAAGGTAACACGCTTATGCCATCGCCTTCCAGTACATGCAAATATGCAGGAGGAAAATTTTCATTGATCAGTTTGGCGATCATTTCTGATGAATGTGCACTTAGTTCAGATGGCTTGATGAGTATGGTATTCCCTGCAGCCATTGCCCCTGCAACAGCACGGAAAGTGAGCAGTATGGGATAATTCCATGGAGAAATGACCAATACGTTCCCAACCGGTTCAGGATATATTTTGGTTGTAGAAGGTAACAAGAACAGTGGGGTATGAACCGTTTGCGGATGCATCCATTGCTGCATTCCTTTCAATTGCACATTGATCTCTTCGTAGGTTGGACCCAATTCGGTCATGTATGTTTCCTGCGGATGCTTGTGGAGGTCTTTATATAATGCGTCTTCAATCAGCTGTTCATTTGTTCTGAAAACAGTTTCTAATTTTTTCAACTGTTCTTTACGGAATGCATATGATTTTGTAGCACCTGATTTGAAAAAGGCCACTTGTGAATTGTAGATTGTTTGATAAGGATTCATGTAAAAATGTGATTTTCAACTGCTCAAAATCTGTTGCTTGTAAATAGATATACAAATGTAAGTGAAGCCTTTTGTTTTCAATTTTCGGAATGAAGTATCTTCGTTTCATGACCGATGAGTATTTCATGAAACAGGCATTAAAAGAAGCACATCTTGCTTATGAAGAAGGCGAAGTACCTGTAGGTGCTGTGGTGGTAATGGAAGGCAAATTAATAGCCCGTGGGTATAATATGGTTGAAAAGCTCAACGATCCTACAGCCCATGCAGAGATGATAGCTTTAACATCAGCATTCAGCCAGGTTGGTGCCAAGTATTTACCTGGCGCAACTCTGTATGTAACTGTAGAGCCTTGTTTAATGTGTGCAGGTGCCTTGTACTGGAGTAAGATTAGCAGGATTGTTTGGGGAGCTGATGATGAAAAGAACGGGCATAAACGCATTACTAAAAACATTTCCCCTTTTCATCAAAAAGCCGAAGTAACCAATGGAGTGCTGAAAGAGGAATGTGCCCAACTGATGAAGGATTTTTTTGCATCAAAACGATAATACCATCTTGATTTTACAAGCGGCCAATGGGCAGCGATAAAATCTTAGATGGTATTATGCCGCCGTAAATATGAATTAAATCACATACTAAATAAGTGGTATAGCTATGTCAAAATCAACAACAAAAAAGGTGCTTGTTACCCATCCTGAAACAGGTACAGAACGAAATATAGATGCCGTCATTTATGAGCCAGTAAAAGCGGCCATTCTCAAAAGCTTAAAAGGCAGTAAAGGAAAAACATTCACTGCTTTAACTGATGATGTGGTAAAGATCATCCGTAAACAATTGCCTGATTTTAAAAAGTCAATCCCCTGGTACACTATTTCTGTAAGACTTGATCTTGAAACGAGAGGTATAGTTGAAACCTTTGTGGAGAAAGGCGTGAAGCTCAACCGGCTCAAAAAGTAATCACTTATCTGACGCACTCGTCAGATGGATAATTCCAGAATCATTTTTTTTCTACGGCATATCCGGCAATCACACTTAAATTTGTCTTCTTAATTTTTTCAAACAATCCTCATTCTCTTTTGGGAATGGGGGCAAATTTAAAACACTATGGCATTTACATTAGCAGCACTTCCATACGCACATGATGCATTGGAACCTCATATCGACACAACCACCATGCAGATCCATCATGGTAAACATCACCAGGCTTATGTTGATAATCTCAATAAAGCAGTTGCAGGAACAGAACATGAAAGCAAATCGTTAGAAGAACTGGTTGCAGTGGCAGGAAAAATTTCACCGGCTGTTCGTAATAACGGTGGCGGTCACTGGAACCATACTTTTTTCTGGGAATCATTAGCTCCCAACGCAGGTGGCGCACCAACAGGTGCTTTAGCTGATGCAATTACTGCAACTTTTGGTTCTTTTGATGCATTCAAAGAAAAATTTGCAGCAGCAGGTATGACACGTTTCGGTAGTGGCTGGGCCTGGTTGATTGTAAACCCCGAAGGCCACCGAAACCAACCTCGTCGAGGACTTCGCCATCGCCAGGTGGCAGCAGTGCGGCGGCCTCATCACCGATGCCGCCATCTACAACGTGGGTCTGGCCGCAAACAACCAGAGACTCACCGAGGTCTTTAGCGAGTTCGCGCCCGGACCCGTTCCCTCCCTCACCTCGAGCGCTGCCAGATCCGCGTCACCCGCGACTACCACCGCGCGCTCAACGCCGTGCTCGCCATCCGCA
>JANMOR010000337.1:0-1573 GCA_031369435.1 Chitinophagaceae bacterium | reverse complement strand
TTATTATTCGCGCTTCTTAGAATAGAAAAAATTGTGCCTACTGAAATATTGACATTCACATTTGATGAGCCGTCAAGGGGATCAAACATCAATAGGTAATTGCCATTTTTCTTGCACTCATCTGCAATCTCAATCACGTCGACCAACTCTTCAGAAGCCATGCCTGCGATATAACCACTTTGCTGGCAAGATTCAATAAAAATATCGTTAGTAATGTTCACAGCAGTAACGAAATTTTTCAGCAATTCCTTGCAGGCAACGACAGGGCATTGAGTTTTTTACCGCTCAATCACATATTTGAAAAGATGATCACCTATCTCTATCTGTATAACGGTGTATCCATTTATTATGCAGAAAGTTTAGAAAAGATTGGTGATAATTTAAAAGAAGTACAACCTTCTGTTTTTTCAACCGTGCCTCGTTTGCTGGAGAAAGTGTACGAGCGTATTATGGGAAAAGGACAGCAGCTAACTGGCATTAAACGAAAATTATTTTTCTGGGCAGTTGATGTGGCCAGTCATTACGATGTAAATAAAAATCTCGGCGTGTGGTATAATTTAAAACTCGCCATCGCCAATAAACTCATCTTTAAAAAATGGCGTGAAGGTTTGGGTGGAAAAGTAAAAGCCATCATTACTGGTGCTGCTGCTTGCCAGGTTCGTTTGTTACGTGTATTCACTGCCGGTAAATTAGTGATCATGGAAGGGTATGGTTTAACAGAAACATCTCCTGTTATTTCGGTGAACCAGTATGTTGAAAAAGGCCGTTGCTTTGGAACCGTTGGTCCGGTAATAAGAGGAGTGGAGTTGAAATTAGAACCCGATGGAGAGATCTGTTGCCGTGGCGATAATGTAATGATGGGTTATTACAAACGTCCTGATTTAACTGCTGAAGTGATTGATAAAGATGGCTTCTTCCACACTGGTGATATTGGTATTCTGGTGGACAATAAATTTTTAAAGATCACCGACCGCAAAAAAGAAATTTTTAAAACAAGTGGCGGTAAATATGTAGCACCTCAACCTATTGAAAACAGAATGAAGGAAAGCAACTTTATTGAACAGATGATTGTAGTGGGTCCGGAACGCAAATTTGCAGGAGCACTCATAGTTCCTTCCTTTGAAAATTTAAAAGTATGGGCCAAACAAAATAATATCAGCTTTGGTACCATCCACGACCTGGTGCGTAACCCCGCCGTGCTGGAAATGTTTAAACGTATTGTAGAAGAATATAACCAGCAGTTTAATCATGTGGAGCAGATCAAAAAATTTGAACTCTGTCCAACTGAATGGACGGTTGATGGCGGTGAGTTAACACCCACACTCAAACTGAAACGCAAAGTGATCATGGAAAAATATAAAGATGCCATTGAACGCATTTATGATTAAGAAAAAGCCGCTCAGATTTTGAGCGGCTTTCTTTTCTATGTAATGTTTCTTTTCCTCCCAAGTGAACTTTAAAGAATGTATGGAATAAATATAAACGTTCACAGGCGCAGCCTGGTGTAACCGACTCGCCGTACTACGGAGCAAGTAACATTACAACACTATTTATTTAATGACGGCGAGTCGTG
>JANMOR010000311.1:0-2544 GCA_031369435.1 Chitinophagaceae bacterium | reverse complement strand
CATTGCTGGCGTGGTGGTATGCGAAGTGCAGGAGTTGCATGGCTGCTCGATCTGTATGGTTATAAAGTGTATACCCTCATCGGTGGTTATAAAGTATTTCGCAAATGGGTATTAGAGCAATTTGATAAAGAGTATCCCTTCCAGGTATTGGGCGGATATACCGGCAGTGGTAAAACATATGTACTGGAAGCGTTGCTGAAAAAAAAGGAATGTGTTATCAACTTAGAAAAACTCGCCAATCATAAAGGTTCTGCCTTTGGAAATATTGGTATGCCCAAACAACCAAGCCCTGAACTATTTGAAAACAGTTTGGCAGTAGAATTATATTTTCTTGCTCAGCAACAAAAACCTATTTGGGTAGAAGATGAAAGTCAGCGTATCGGCGATATCAATATCCCTATCAATCTATGGAAACAAATACGGCAAAAACCTCTCTACTTTTTAGATATTCCTTTTGAAGAACGACTCAAACATATTGTTGCAGAATATGGCAACCTGGAAAAAGAAAAACTGGTGAATGCCATTATCCGCATTAAAAAAAGATTGGGCGGACTTGAAACCAAAGAAGCGATCAATGGACTGCTGGAAGACAGGGTGGAAGACAGTTTCCGCATTCTTCTGAGTTATTACGACAAAGGCTATTTAAGGGCCATGCATAATAGAGAAGGGCTGGAAGCGTTATTACAGAAGATTCCCTGTAAAACCGTACATGAATCCAATATGAACTATTTATTACAACCGCTTTAGCATGAAAAACATCCTGTTCCTCTTCTTCATCTGCGTTCTTTCTTTCAACGCTTCTTCGCAGGTGGTTACCGGTGTATATAAAGGAAAGATGGAAGTGGACAGTCCAAAATATACAGTTGATTTTGAATTAACTCTCAAGGAAAAAGACGGGAAGTTATATGGTTACTGTCACAGGGTCTTTATTGTAAATGATATATTATATTATAACCTGGTAAAAGTTACAGCCCGTATTGCAGACAGCATGTTGATTGTTGAAGATGAAAAATCTGTTTCCAACAATTTTGAAGAGAAAACAAAAGGAGTAAAGACGGTGATGTTTTTTAAAATACAGAAAGATGAAGACACTGTTTCTGTAATGCCGGGAGAATGGAGTACTTCAAGAACAAAAAAGTTTTTACCAATCACCGGAAAAATCTCCGTTTCAAGAGAACGGAATTATTTAGCAACACAACTATACAAACGTCTTGAAGATAAGAAGCTGGACCAGGAGATGATTTTTGCAGAACCGCCAAAGCCACAGCCGGCAGTTGTTTCAGCACCTGTAAAAACAAACCCTGTTGAACAAACAACCATCAACACTTCAAAAGACAGCATACAAACAGTTGCAAAAATTGGTAATGAAACAAAAACACAGTCGAACAAACCCGCCGATGCAAATAATCAACCAAAACAAACTCAAACTTCGCCACCTGTTGTAAATAAGCCAATCGTTAATACTAAAACCGATTCAACATCGGTTGTTGGAAACGTTGGTAATGAAACAAAACCGCAGGTCAACAAACCGTTTGATGTAAAGAATCAACCATCAACAGTTACAAACAGTAAACCAACAACAACAAACCAAACAGTTGCAGTTAATCAAAACAAACTGGCAACAAATCAACCGGCAACCACAAAGCCGGTTATACAAAAGCAACAACCAACCATTAATACCGTCAGCACTGAAACAAAACCGGTTACTCAAAAACCAACCAGCACAAGCGGCAAACCTTCCAATACATCAACTGTTAGTGTACCGGAAAAACCGTTGATCCCTATCAATAAAGTAGGACAGGACAAAGATTCTTCAGCGATGGGAAAACCTGTTGTGCAGGCTTTGCCGCCGCCGGTGATCAACAACCCTGTATTGACCAAACGTGCAATGGAAGTGATACAGGCTTTAGAAATTACGGAAGACAGCGTTGTTATTTCATTGTATGATAATGGAGAAATTGATGGTGATACCGTAAGTGTTTTTGTGAACAATGAACTCGTTGTAGCAAAAGTGGGACTCAAAGCACAGGCTTATAAACAAACGATTTATATTAAACCCGGTGAAATCATTCAGCTCACTTTGTTTGCAGAAAATCTTGGATCCATTCCTCCTAATACCGGGTTGCTGGTCATTTATACCAATAACGAACGGTACCAGATCAACTTCAGCTCTACACTTAACAAAAGTTCTTCCATTTTATTACGGCGAAAACAATAACAGAAAGATAGCAGTTGAAATCTTTTCTTTGTATGATGAAATGGGTACTATCAATTGTTTTATTGTTGAATGCTGTTGCTTCACCAGCACAAAATATTGCCGGGCTTTGGCGTGGACGCTTTACAAGCAGCAATATTCTGCAACAGGACCTGCCTTATAAATTCGAACTGTTACTTTTTCAGAACGGCGACAGCATCAGCGGTTATTCCTATTCAACCATTTCTACCGGAGATTTTTATGCTGTGTGTGAAGTAAAGGGAATGCTCTTTGAAGGATACATGGTTGTTACAGAAAAGAAAACTCTCTATCAAAACCCTGCTGAGCCG
>JANMOR010000305.1:0-10669 GCA_031369435.1 Chitinophagaceae bacterium | reverse complement strand
TACGTATTTCTCCACTTGATCCAATATTAGTACTGTTGTTTACAATATCAACACCAGCAACTCTGCCTTGTATCTGATTAAAAATATTAGGAGCTTTAATTTCATTAAGCGTTTCCCCCTTTACAGATATTGTTGATCCTGTAACATCTTTCTTTCTCTGAGTACCATAACCCACAACAACAACCTCACCCAAGGATTTATCAGCTAATACCAATTGAATGGAAAGAACAGCATTATTCACTGTCACTTCTTTTGTACTGTACCCGACAGCCGAAATAATAAGTGTAGTACCTTTTGAAACAGAAACAGAAAAACTGCCGCTGATATCAGTTGTTGTGCCTCTGCTGGTTCCCTTTACAACAACCGAAGCTCCGGCAACACTTACACCAGCTTCATCAGTTACTTTACCTGTAACATTTAAGTCCTGCGAAAAAGCTTGTTGTGAAAATAACAGAAAATGTAAAAGCAAAGCTGCACAGAGTGCAACTGCATGTACCTTCATTCTTCTGAAGAATGGCAGTTTAATTTTTTTGTTTGGCATAATCAATTCTAGTTTTAAGTTAAAAAACAGTTACATAATCTAAGGGCGCTGATTAAATAAGTAATCGTTGTTGTTCTGTAGGTTTTGGGTTTATTTGTTTGAGTTGATGTATATAAAAGAATGGTTGTTTTTTTCCTGCTCTTGATTAATAGTATATGTATCTAAATAAATAGAAGTAGCAACCGGTAATCGGTTTAATAATTTCTTCATTAATAAAAGTGTTTGAAAACCAGAACTGTGTCCTGATGAAACTAAAGCTGGCAAAGGGTTGCAAATAATCTTATTGATTGAATTTGCAATCGACCGGAGTGATTCATGCAAAGCAAAATACTTTTTCATAATAACAGCAATTCGTTTTATTAAAATGTCGCCTGGTCTTTTCAATTTGCATTATTAAAAAATGCAATCGGTTGCATAGAATAGCTAAAAAAATAGCACTTATATCACTGCGGGGCAGTTTCAAAAATGCTTATACCTTCTTCTTCCAAACTATTGATTCATTTGTTTGTGTTTTTCTGAAGGGACTGATAACAGGTGCTGTTAAGGTTTTATAACAAATTGTATTTTCTAAATTAAATGCAACCTGCTTAATTTTGAGCTAAAGTAGGATTTTTTTTTAAAAATGCAACCGATTGCATTATTTTTTTAAAAAAAATTCTATCTTAGCCAGACAAACGGATTGTCACTTTCGCTGCAAATGCAAAAAAAAATACCATTTACGATCTTGCCAATGAACTTACTCAATTCCCTGCCAGTATCTTCAGAGGTTATACTTATAAGAAACCTGTTACTAAAATACTAATCGAATTTATGATAAAGAAGTAGCAATAATTTATAGGCATAATTGTTCGACCTTTAAAAACAGAATAGCATAAACTGAAAAATTATTTTTACCTGGTATACTTATTATGAAATCAAAAAAGGAAATCACTATTTACGATATAGCTCAAAAGCTGGATATATCAACGGCTACAGTTAGTCGTGCTTTAAAAGATCACCCGGCCATCAATAAAAACACGAAGAAAAAAATTCAGGAAACAGCAAAAGACCTGGGCTACAGGCACAACAGCTTTGCCAGCAGCCTCCGCAATCAAAAATCTCATACTATCGGAATCATTGTGCATGAACTTAACAGCAACTTTATTACATCGGTATTAGCAGGAATTGAGAAAGTAAGTACAGAAGCAGGCTATGACCTCATTATTGCCCATTCATCTGAAAGCTCTGTAAAAGAAGCAGCAAATGCTTTAAACTTATTTCACAAAAGGGTGGATGGATTGATTGCTTCGCTTTCTTTTGATACAGTCTCCACGGAACATTTTCAGTCGTACATTGATAGAAAAATTCCATTGGTATTTTTTGACAGGGTTGATGAAAACTCAGGGAGCCCCAAAGTAATTATTGATAACTACAAAAGTGGTTATGAAGCAACGCAGCATTTAATTGACCAGGGCTGTAAACGAATTGTTATGGTAACTGCCAACCTCAACCGAAATGTATATGCGCAGCGTTTCAAAGGATATAAAGATGCACTGTTTGCCAATAAAATTGTATTTGAAGAAAAATATCTGCTCATTAAAGATCTCAGTGAAAAATGTGGAATTGAAGCGGCACAGCAAATCTTAAAGATGAAACCAATGCCTGATGGTGCTTTCATTACCAATGATTTCTCGGCTGCTGTATGTATGCAGGCGCTCAAGGAGCATGGAATAAGGGTTCCCGAAGATATTGCCATTGTTGGATTTAATAATGATGCTATCAGTAAGATTGTAGAACCCCAACTCACAACAGTAAATTACCCGGGTATAGACATTGGTGAAATTGCAGCAAGAAATCTGATCGGGCTGATCAAAAATGATACAAGCATGATGCAAACCAATACCATTATTGTTAAATCAGATTTAATTATTCGTAAATCATCACTCAAAAAAAAGTAACTGCTTTTTTAAACAATAAATAAATGTTCCGATTAATTGCGATCCTATATTTTTTCTTTATTACAATTCCTGCAACTCTGCAAGCTGAAGATGGTTATCGTCTCTGGTTGAGATATGACAGGCTAACAGATATACATGTTATCAATCAATACAAAAAACTCATTGCTTACCCTGCTGTTATTGGCAATTCAGCAACCATACAAGTTGCAAAAGAGGAATTCATAAAAGGCTTATCTGGTTTAACCGGGCTATCAATCAATCCATCAACAATAACTACAGCTAATAACACACTTATCATTGAAAAAGCTTCTCCACTTGCAAGCAAAACAGATCTAAGCAAAATTGAAGATGAAGGTTTTCTCATCTTCAATTTAAAAAATGCTTCGTCAAAAAAAATAATCATCACTGCTAATTCTGATATAGGCATCTTATATGCTGTATTTCATTTTCTCCGTTTGATGCAAACACATCAATCAATTGAGAACCTGAATATTGTTTCTGCTCCCCGCATGAAACTACGCTTACTGAATCATTGGGATAATCTCAACCGCACTGTTGAACGTGGCTATGCGGGGTTCTCTATCTGGAATTGGCATACACTGCCGGGATATATTGATCAACGTTACGTTGATTATGCAAGAGCGAATGCTTCTATCGGCATTAACGGATCAGTATTAACCAACGTCAATGCCAATGCAACAGTTCTTACCAAACCTTATTTAGAAAAAGTAAAAGCTTTGGCTGATGTATTTCGACCATACGGTATCAAAGTTTATCTCACTGCTCGTTTCAGCGCACCTGTAGAAATGGGTGGTTTGAAAACTGCCGACCCCTTAGACCCGCAGGTACAGGAATGGTGGAAGAATAAAGTAAAAGAAATTTATCAATTGATTCCGGACTTTGGCGGGTTCTTAGTTAAAGCAAATAGTGAAGGACAGCCCGGTCCGCAGGATTATAAACGCACTCATGTTGATGGTGCAAACATGTTAGCTGATGCTGTTGCACCTTTTAATGGAATTGTAATGTGGCGTGCATTTGTATACAGTCATGATGTGCCTGACGACCGGCACAAACAAGCCTATAATGAATTTGTTCCTTTGGATGGAAAATTCAGAAACAATGTGATGGTGCAGGTAAAAAACGGTGCTATTGATTTTATGCCAAGGGAACCATTTCATCCGTTATTTGGGGCCATGCCCAAAACTCCTTTGATGATGGAGTTCCAAGTAACACAGGAATATTTAGGACAAGGTACGCATCTCGTTTATTTAGCACCGTTATTCAAAGAATGCCTGGACAGCGATACATATAGCAATGGCAAAGGAAGCACCGTTGCTAAAATAGTTGATGGAAGTTTAAATAATCATTCATTAAATGGAATGGCTGGTGTAGCAAACATCGGCAGCGATATTAACTGGACAGGTCATCCTTTTGCCCAGGCTAACTGGTATGCATTGGGAAGGCTTGCATGGAATCATCAATTGTCATCTGAACAAATTGCAGAGGAATGGTTGCGCATGAGTTTCAGTAACGAAAATGCATTTGTAAACGACACAAAAAAAATCATGTTGTCTTCTAGAGAGATCATGGTCAGCTATATGAATCCTGTTGGGTTGCATCATATCATGGCAACAGGGCATCACTATGGCCCGGGTCCATGGGTTAATAATTTATCAAGAGCCGATTGGAATCCAGTTTATTATCATAAAGCAGATTCTATTGGCATTGGATTCGACCGCACTTCAACAGGCAGCAATGCTGTTGCTCAATACAAACCTGAAGCTGCAAACAAATGGAATAAGTTGAACCAATTTGATGAAAAATATTTACTCTGGTTCCATCATGTATCATGGAATTACCAAATGAAAAGCGGAAGAACGTTATGGAATGAGTTATGCTATAAATATAATAATGGTGTTGACAGTGTAAGATGGATGCAGCAGGTTTGGAACAAACAAAAAAACAAAGTTGATCCGGAAAGATTCAAACAGGTATCAATGCTATTGAACATACAACAACAGGAAGCTGTTTGGTGGCGCAATGCATGTTTGCTTTATTTCAAAACCTTTTCAAAACAACCTATTCCTGCCAACTATGAACAACCCGATAAAACTTTAGAATATTATATGAGTTTACGTTTCCCATTTGCGCCGGGGAATTAAGCCCCTATCCCCTAAAGGGGGACAGGAGGTTAATTGTTTAATAGTTTGACGAAATGGATTAAAATTATTGTTTAACAAAACAAATTAAATAAATGAGCATTCAAAACACCCCTTTAGGGGATGGTGGCAAGAAAGTAGCAATTGTAACAGGAGGTGGTTCGGGGTTAGGTTATGCTATTGCTGAAAAGTTTGTTCAAAATGGCATCACCACAATTATTGCCGGTCGTGATAAAGAAAAATTAGAAACTGCTAAAGCACAGTTGGGCGAAAGATGCCATGCTATGTCTTGTGATGTAAGCAATTTATCATCCATACCTGGTTTTGTAAATGATATCATCAAACAATTCGGACAAATTGATATTCTTGTTAATAATGCGGGCATCAATCAGAAAAAAGAATTTACAGAAGTTACAGACGAAGAGTTTACAAATATCATTACTACTAACCTGAGTGCTGTATTTGCTATGAGTCGTGAAGTGGTGAAACAAATGCTCATCAAAGGGTCAGGTGTTATCATTAACATCAGTTCAATGGCAGCACAATATGGGTTACCAAAAGTAATTGCATATACGGCAAGCAAAACAGCAATTGATGGCATGACAAGAGCAATGGCTGTTGAGCTTTCACCAAAAGGAATTCGTGTAAATGCAATTGCACCAGGCTTTATATATTCGGCCATGACAGAGAAAGCATTGAACAGCGATCCTGAACGTAAAGCAAAAGTATTCGGCCGCACACCAATGGGCCATATGGGTCAGCCGTCAGATATAGGCGATGCTGCTTATTTCCTGGTGAGTGATGCTGCAAAATATATAACCGGTGTGATATTGCCAGTGGATGGTGGTAACAGCATTGGTTTTTAGAATGATTGAATAATAACTCACCTGCATACAAATTCATTAAATGAGTGTCTATGCAGGTCAACAACTGTATAAATGAAAAGAACGGTTTTGCTCGTCGTACTGTTATGTGCTTACATTTCAACGTATGCTCAGTTACTAGCAACTAATGCAAGTGCAACATCATACGCATTATCCGGGGCAACCATCCTTGTTGATACAAACGATTACAAGCTCGTACAAAAAGCCTCTCTTTTTTTTGCAGCAGATATGCAATCGGTTACATTAAAGCAATCAATCATCAGAAACAATATCGGCAAGTCGAACAAAACAGCTATTATCATTGGGTCTGTTGAACAATCATCCCTTATTAAACAACTGGTTCAGCAAAAGAAAATCGTTGTTACAGATATTAAAGGCAAATGGGAATCATACAAGATTCAAACAGTAAAAAATCCATTCAAAGGAATTGACCAGGCACTGGTAATTGTTGGCAGCGACAGAAGAGGAACTGCCTTTGCTGTATTTGAATTAAGTAAACAAATGGGAGTATCGCCCTGGTATTGGTGGGCCGATGTTCCTGTTCAAACAAAAAAAGAAATCTTCATTAATACAAATACAATCATCACCGATGCACCGAAGGTTAAATACCGTGGCATTTTTATCAATGATGAAGCGCCTGCCTTAAGCAATTGGAGCAAAGAAAAATTCGGGGGCTTCAATCACAAGTTTTATGCTAATGTGTTTGAGTTAATGCTTCGTTTAAAATCAAATTATCTCTGGCCTGCCATGTGGGGCAATGCATTTTATGATGATGATGCATTGAATATGCAAACAGCTGAAGAATACGGAATCGTTATTGGCACTTCCCATCACGAACCATTGATGCGTGCACATGATGAATGGCGGCGTTATGGAAAAGGCAAATGGGATTACGACAGCAATGAAGTAAAGCTGAAAGAATTCTGGAAAGGCGGTATGCAAAGGGCAACCAATGAAAAAATCGTTAGCCTTGGTATGCGTGGCGATGGTGATGAACCCATGAGTCGTGAAACAGCAACCGCTTTATTGGAACGAATTGTAAAAGATCAACGGAAAATCATTGCAGAAGTAACCGGCAAACCTGCAGAGCAAACGCCACAACTGTGGGCATTGTATAAAGAAGTACAGGATTACTATGATAAAGGAATGAGGGTTCCTGATGATGTAACATTGTTGTTATGCGATGATAACTGGGGCAATATTCGTAAACTTCCAAAACTAACGGATGCTTCACGTAAAGGTGGTTATGGTATTTATTATCATTTCGATTATGTGGGTGGACCACGTAATTATAAATGGCTGAATACAAATCCCATTGCAAGAGTTTGGGAACAGATGCATTTAGCTTATGAATACAAAGCAAAAGAAATCTGGATTGTAAATGTGGGTGATATCAAACCAATGGAATTCCCTATATCCTTCTTTTTAGATTATGCCTGGAATCCTGAAAAGATCGGCGCTAATGATTTACAGAAATATACAGAACAATGGAGTGCTGCACAGTTTGGCGAAAAGTATGCAAAAGATATTGCAGATGTTATTTCTAAATACAGCAAATATAATGGAAGAAGAAAACCGGAATTGCTGGATGATAAAACCTACAGTTTTTATTATGCTGAATGGGAAACCGTTCATGAGGAGTATAATCAGTTGCTGGAAAGAGCAGAAAAAATAAATGAAGCCTTACCTGCACAATTCAAGGATGCTTTTTTTCAATTGGTATTGCACCCGGTAAAAGCATCTGCCAATCTTTATGAACTGTATTATCATGTGGCGTTAAATAAAGAAGCTTATCTAAATAAATATGAAACCACAAATGGATACGCTGATAAGGTAAAAGAATTATACATTAACGACTCCTTGATCACAATTGCATATCATCAACTCAATAATGGCAAGTGGAATCACATGATGGGTCAAACTCATATTGGATATACTTATTGGCAACAACCGCCGTTGAATAAAATGCCTGTTGTTCAATACCTGCCCGAAGGAACAACATATAAAGATGAAATTATACAGATCGGTGCAGTACCCGAAGCAAAATACCCCGCTGATGCAAAAGCAAATAGTTTCATTGAACGATTCGGAGCTGTGTCAATTGATGCTGCACATTTTACACAAGCAAACAACAGCAAAACAGTTTCATGGAAAGTATTGCCCGATCATGGCAGAACAGGGGATGCAGTGACAACAATTCCTGTAACCGCACATGAGCAACAACCTTCTCCCACTTCAGCTTTCCTCGAATATGAAATTTATACCTACAGTACAGGAGATTTTAATATGAATACTTACTTCTCTCCCACTCTTAATTTTCATAATACAGCAAACGGTTTGCAATACGCTATTTCAATTGATGACGAAGTACCACAGATTGTAAGCATTAACAAAGAAGATAAAACCAGCAGCAATGGCATCTGGAACAAATGGGTTACAGAAAATATTATTATCAAAACAACAAAACATACAATCAATAAACCGGGGAAACACATTGTAAAGTACTGGATGGTGAATAGCGGAGTGGTATTACAAAAATTAGTACTGGACTTTGGAGGAGTAAAACAAAGTTATCTCGGCCCGCCCGAAACAAGAATTAACAACTAAACTTTTAACAGCTAATAAATCGAATTCAATGAAACAGATCATTTCCACTTTTGCAATCGTAGCTTCTATTGTACTGTGCTTTGTATTTTGTACCGGCACAAGGAAAAACTCAGTTGTAAATAACTCACTGAAAGAAGCATTTAAAAACGATTTCCTCATCGGCACGGCATTGAACACACAACAGATCGAAGAAAAAGATCCTAAAGCAGCTGTGTTAATTCCGCAACAATTCAATGCAATAACGCCGGAGAATATCATGAAGGCTGAGATTATTCATCCGGAATGGGACAGGTATAATTTTGATTTAGCAGATAAACTAATTGCCTACGGAGCAAAACATAATATAAAGGTGAATGGTCATACATTGATCTGGCACAGCCAGCTTCCTGTATTTGCACGGAGGATAAAAGATGTAGATTCATTTAAAACATTCTTCAGCAATCATATTACAACTGTTGCATCACGTTACAGTGGAAAAATCTTTTCCTGGGATGTGGTGAATGAAGCATTGAATGAAGATGGTACTATGCGCAAATCCATCTTCCTCGAAAAATTGGGTGAAAATTTTGTAACCGAAGCATTCCGACTTGCAGAAAAAGCATCACGCAATACCGAACTCTATTACAACGATTACAATAATGAAGAACCGAAAAAGCGTGAAGGTTGTCTTACTCTTGTGAAGAAAATACAGGCTGCCGGTGTACGTATTGATGGTGTTGGCATACAAGGTCACTGGCATTTAGGTCGTGTACCTTTCAAGGATATTGAAGAAAGCATTCTTGCTTATCATGCATTGGGATTGAAAGTGATGATTACTGAATTAGATATTGAAATGCTGCCAAGAAATTTTCAAGGTGCAGATGTCAATCAACGCCAGGCTTCCAATCCTGCATTGAACCCTTATGCAAATGGTATTCCCGACAGTTTGTTACAGCAACAGGCAAAAGATTATGAAAACCTGTTCAAACTGTTTTTAAAACATAAGGATAAAATTACCCGTGTTACTTTCTGGGGTGTAAACGATGCACAAAGCTGGCTCAATGGCTGGCCAATACCCGGTCGTACCAATTATCCATTGCTGTTCGATCGTTCATTCAATCCCAAGTCTGCGTATCATGCAGTCATGGCTTTAAAAAATTAAATCAATCGCTTGCTCATTAAAATCAACACATGGCAACTTCACAAAAATTATCAGTAAAAGAAAAAGTTGGATATAGCTTGGGCGATCTCGCTGCCAACCTTGTATTTCAAACCTTAATGACTTACCTGGCTTATTTCTATACAGATATTTATGGCCTCGACACCAATCATGCATCAGCATTAATGTTAACCGTAGGTCTTATTGCTGCATTTGGATTTAATCCCATCATTGGTGCTATTGCCGACAGAACCGTATCAAGGTGGGGCAAATTTCGTCCATGGATATTATTTACAGCCATTCCACTTGGTGTAATCGCATTACTTGCATTCAGCACCCCCGATTTTTCGTATAAAGGAAAAGTAATTTATGCTGTTATCACCTATACGTTATTGCTGTTGTTTTATGCATCAAACAATCTTCCTTATTCTGCATTGAGTGGTGTTATTACAGGCGATATGAAAGAACGTAACAGCATGTCGGCTTATCGTTTTGTGGCGGTGATGTTTGCACAGTTTTTTGTGCAGGTTTTTATGCTGCCGATTATTGAAGCTGCAGGTGCCGGTGATAAAGCAGTGGGAATTGAAAAAGTAATGACATGGTTAGCTATCATCGGCACCGTGATGTTACTCATTACGTTCTTAACCACAAAGGAACGTATTGTACCAAAGCCCGAACAGAAATCAAGTTTAAAAGAAGATCTGGCCGATTTATTCAAAAACAGACCCTGGGTAATAATGCTTGTGCTTACAACATTGGTGTTTATTACACTCGCTATGAAAGGAGGATCATATGTATACTACTTTAAGAATTACGTTAATAAAGAACGGTTAACTGAATTTATTACACCAATACTGAATGGCCTTTCAAACATTGGAATTAATTTCTTTGGAGAAGATCCTGTATCGGCCGGCTTTGGATTGTTTAATGCAGGTGGTATTATTTTCATGATTGTGGGTATTACGTTATCAAAACGTTTTGCAGACAAATATGGCAAGCGTGATGTGTTTGGAATTGCCTTGGTTATTTCAACCTTGTTTATACTCCTGTTTTACTTTTTCTCTTCAACATCTGTTGAACTGATGTTTGTTTCGCAGATATTACATGGATTCTTTTACGGCATTACCATCCCATTATTGTGGGCAATGATTGCTGATGTAGCTGATTACAGCGAATGGAAAAACAACCGTCGTGCAACAGCTATTATTTTTTCTGCCATGATGGTTGGTTTGAAAAGTGGATTGAGTATTGGCAATGCCTTATTAACCTGGATACTGGGCATCTTCCACTATGTACCCAACAGCGATGCTGCACAGCTTGATAGTGCAATACAGGGAACAAAACTATTAGTGAGTGTTTTTCCATCGATTCCTTTTTTAATTGGCGCAGGCTTACTGTTCTTC
>JANMOR010000301.1:0-5117 GCA_031369435.1 Chitinophagaceae bacterium | reverse complement strand
GATTGCTGGTTGCTTTGCAGAAGCTTAACAAGTTTTACTGCAAGAATGCCGTTGCATTCATCCAATGCCATGCAATTGGCACAATATCTCGAAACACATCCGAAAGTTGAACGTGTCTTGTATCCTGGTTTACCATCGCATCCACAACATGAAATCGCCAAAAAACAAATGACGGGTGGATACAGCGGTATGTTATCTATTCTTGTAAAAGGCGACCGAGTAATGGCGTTGAAACTCGCCACTGCATTACATCTATTCACACATGCCACCAGTCTTGGTGGTGTTGAAAGTTTAATTGAACATCGTAAATCAATTGAAGGGGATCAATCAGCAACACCAGATAATTTATTGCGGATATCAGTTGGCATTGAAGACATCAAAGATTTGATCGAAGATTTTAAACAGGCATTGGATAGCATCTGATCATTTCAGCAACCAATCATCATAGTATAATTCAACAAACATGAGAAAATTATTCTTCCTTCTTGTCTCTATTCTACTAGTTCAATCAATCACTGCACAAACAACAGACAAACGGTTAGCAGGGATTGATACATTCATTAACCGCATTCTCAGTGAGTGGAAAGCAGCCGGTGTTACAGTTGCAGTAGTGGAAAAAAACAAAGTAATCATGGCAAGAGGTTTTGGTTACAAAGATTATGAGAACAAAGTTCCTGTTACTGAAAACACGTTGTTTGCTATTGGCAGTTGTACAAAAGCATTTACTTCTTCCCTGCTCAGCTTTCCTATGAAAGATGGTAAGCTTGATTTTGATAAACCCGTTAACTATTATCTTCCTGAATTACGTTTTATTGACGATGAACTCACCAATAATATCACCACAAGAGATATGATGAGTCATCGTACAGGGCTACCCCGTCATGATCTTGCATGGTATGGCTCTGCAACAAAGAGGGACAGTGTGATATATATGATCCGCTATTTTGAAAAAACGGCTCCGCTGCGCAGGTTGTGGCAATACAACAACTTTATGTTTTTAGCACAAGGTGTATTGGCAGAAAAATTAAGTGGCAAGAGCTGGGAAACACTCATCAAAGAACAATTGTTTACTCCGCTGGGTATGACTTCTTCCAACACCTCCATGAACGATCATGTAAAATCAACTGATTATTCATTTGGTTATAAAGAGAGTGATGGAAAAATAATACGGATGAAGTTTATGAATATTGATGGCATTGGTCCGGCTGGTTCTATCAACTCCACTGCAAAAGACATGGCTAACTGGGTAATGATGTGGATCAATGCCGGCAAGTTCAATGGAAAAGAAATTATTCCGGCAGCTTATTATAACCAGGCCATCAGTTCACAAATGGTTATTGGGGCACTTTTGCCAACAAAAGAACAACCGGATGTATTCTTCAGTAATTATGGTATGGCCTGGTTCCTTGCCAGTTACCGTGGGCATTACCGTGTTGAACATGGTGGTAATATTGATGGATTCAGCAGCAGCACTTCTTTTTTCCCATCAGACAGTATTGGTGTATTTGTTTCTGTGAATCAAAATGGCTCACCTGTTCCGGCAATTATCCGTAATACAATCATGGATCGTATGCTGGGCTTAAAATTCAGAGACTGGCACCGCACACAAAAAGATGCAGTTGATAAAGCCAAAGCTTCGGCCAAAGAAATGTTGAAAGCAGACAGCTCTCAACAGAAAAAAGGAACAAAGCCTACACATGCTATTACCGATTATACCGGAACCTATACGAATGAAGCGTATGGAACTATCAGCATTGAAATGCAAAAAGATTCTGTTGTTGCCAAGTTCAATGCATTAAATTTTAAAGTAAAACATTACCATTATAACTACTTCAATTTTATACCTGTTGCTGATGGTGTGGATGCAGATGAAGACGATGCCATGAAAGGTTTGTTCAATATTAATATTAAAGGAGAAATTGAATCGCTATCGCTTCCATTACAGAACGGAGTAAAAGATATCGAATTCAAAAAGAAAGTTGAAACCATTGATGTAAGTAAAGCAGATCTGGAGAAATATGTTGGAGAATATGAATTACCCGGACCAACAATTGTAAAAGTTTATATCAAAGCTGAAAAAACATTAACACTGGTTGTACCCGGTCAGCCTGAGTATGAATTATTAGCGGTAAAGAAAGATATATTCAATTTAAAAATTCTCAGTGGTTTTAGTGTTCGTTTTGAAAAGAATGAAAAAGACGAAACAACAGGAGTCTATTTTATTCAGCCAAATGGAACATTTAAAGCAACCAAAAAGAAATAACAATTCCTTAAACGACTACCTAAACCGGTTGTACAAACGACAGCCGGTTTTTTTATTCAATAGCTGTCTGCATCTGCTTATTGTTTTGGATTCCTGCTTCATCTGTTTTATTTTAGCATTCCTCCCTCATTCTTTAAAACCAGCTAATGAACAGACTTCTGAAAAGGATCATTATCAGCACTACATTAAGTCACAAAAACCAGGAAGAGGGGATTGAATTCACAGCATTTCAATTAGCCAGCGGTTTTCGTGAATTAAAATTGAATATCATCCGGCTAAGTAAAGATGCGGTACTTGTTGTAGCAGGTATTTTTTCAGCAGCATTTGGTTTCAAAGGTTTTCTATTAACCAATCAATTCATTGATGGAGGAGCTACGGGTATTTCTTTGCTCATTTCTGCCTTAACAAAAATTCCTTTATACGTTTTGTTGATTGCTGTGAACATTCCATTTATCATTCTTGCTTATAAAGTGGTGCACAGAAATTTTGCCATTAAAACTGCTATGGCCATCTCTCTTCTTGCCTTAGTTGTTGCTACTGTCAATTTCCCAAATGTAACAGACGATAATATACTGGTTGCCGTTTTTGGTGGTTTCTTTTTAGGTGCAGGTATTGGTTTATCAATAAGAGGTGGTGCAGTGATTGATGGTACAGAAGTGCTGGCGATTTTCCTGAGCCGAAAACTGGGAACAACCATCGGCGATATTATCATCCTCATCAACATCCTGATCTTTTCGGCTGCAGCATATTTTCTTTCTATTGATATTGCCATGTACTCACTCATTACCTATTTAGCTGCTTCCAAAACATTGGACTTTATAGTAGAAGGTATTGAAGAATACACCGGCGTCAGCATCATCTCATCACACAACGAAGAAATCAGGGAAATGATCATTAATGATATGGGACGTGGTGTAACAGTTTATAACGGCAAACGTGGCTTTGGCAAAAAAGGTGAAACAAAAGATATTGATATCATTTATACTGTTGTAACAAGACTTGAACTCAATAAACTCAATTCTGAAATACATAAAATAGATCCTTATGCTTTTGTAGTAATGAGCAGCGTAAAAGACACCAAAGGAGGTATGATCAAAAAAAGACCGTTGAAGCATTAAGCATTTGCTGAAACGCAGTTGAAATCTTTATAAAATCTTTATACGCTGCCGGCAAGTCTTTACACAGGCCTTATACTTTGGCCATTACCTTTGTTCTGTAATCAGATTAGCACATGGCTGAGCTCCTCATCAATAAAATCAGTAAACGAAATCAATATGTATACAGCATCCTGCTGGTGGTTGCCGTTTCGGTCCTTTGTTATGCATTCTCCTCTTTGATCAGCTATCGTGTTGTAGCTTTTCTTTTACTGGTAACTGTTTCCATCATAGCAGTTTTGTTTGATATTGCACCTGTATTAATGGCAGCTGTTTTAAGTGCACTTATCTGGGATTTCTTTTTCATTCCGCCAAAGTTTACTTTGCATGTTGATTCTGCAGAAGATTCCATTTTATTGCTGATGTATCTGCTCATTGCCTTAATCAATGCTGTACTTACATACAAAATAAGACAGGTAGAAAAAATTGCAAGAGAGAAAGAAGAAAAAGCTAATACCGTTAAGCTTTACAATACTTTATTCAATTCTTTGTCGCATGAGTTACGTACTCCAATCTCCGCCATCATTGCAGCCACTGATAATTTGCAAAGCAATCAATCAAAGCTCACAGATTTCAATAAGAAGGAATTGGTAATGGAAATATCAAAAGCTTCTTTCAGGCTGAACCAACAGGTTGATAACCTCCTGAACATGTCGAGACTGGAATCAGGGTTTATTCAACCAAAAAAATATTGGGTTGATATTAACGAGGTTGTTTATGATTCAGTAAAACGACTGGAGGAAAACAATATCACACAAAAAATAACGATTAACATCAATCCGGATATTCCATTATTTAAAACAGATAAAGGTATGCTGGAACAGGTGATCTATAACCTGGTAAACAACGCAAGTCTTTATACCGATGCAAACAGCCGTATCGATATTATTGCCATCAATCACGCCGATGTTTTGCAATTGATCATTGAAGATGAAGGCAGCGGTTTCCCTGCATCTGAAATCGAACACATTTTTGAAAAATTTTATCGTTTGCAAAATTCAAAACCCGGCGGTACAGGTTTAGGTTTATCTATAGTAAAAGGATTTGCAGAAGCTATGAACGGAACGGTAACTCTTGAAAACAAAACAACAGGTGGCGCAAGGTTTACAATTGATATTCCTGCAGAAACTTCTTACCTGAAAAATTTAAAGAATGAGTAACAGGGCCGAAATATTAATTATTGATGATGAGCCGCAGATACGCAAACTGCTTGAAATTACTTTGCAGAGTAACGACTTTACTGTAAAACAATCTGCAACTGCAAAAGAAGGTTTGATCTTAGCTGCTAATCATCCGCCGGATATGATCATACTTGATTTGGGTTTACCCGATGAAGACGGACATAGCGTATTGCAGCAATTAAGGCAATGGTATAATAATCCCGTTATTATACTTTCTGTGCAAAACGGTGAAGACGATATTATTAAAGCGTTAGATAATGGCGCCAATGATTATCTCACCAAACCCTTCCGTACTGGTGAGTTGTTGGCAAGGATCCGTTCTGCCATGCGCAGCAACAGTAATACAGAGTTGGATCCTGTTATTCAAAACAATGATCTGCAGATTGATTTAGCCAACCGAACAGTAAAAAAAGAAGACCTGTTGATTAAGCTAACAGTGACAGAATACAATCTACTTGCATTGTTTGCAAAAAACCAGGGCAAAGTATTAACGCATCATTATCTCTTGCGTGAAGTATG
>JANMOR010000180.1:0-8488 GCA_031369435.1 Chitinophagaceae bacterium | reverse complement strand
CCACAACCGGGGAAATAATAATCGGGGCTCAATGTGGCAAACACAATGAAATCAATATCTGCTGCTGTTATGCCTGCTCTTTTAATGGCTGTTTTTGCTGCTTCCACGCCCATTGTGGTGGTGGTTTCGTCAGTACGATGGGCATACCGTCTTTCTTTAATGCCTGTGCGTTCCTGAATCCATTCATCTGTTGTTTCCATGTATTGTGTAAGGTCGTTGTTGGTTACAACATGGGCAGGAACATACATTCCTATCCCGGCAATTTTACTCCGAATCATAATGCAGGCATTTAGAAAAGGAAGTTAGCAAATAGAACTGAAATGCAACGGTTGCTGTTGAAACAGTTGGAGAAATAAGATCACTTGATGTAAATCAGTTTAAACATTTACTACATCAGGCTTATGTGTTTCTGCCGCCTTTGTAGTTCGCTTGATATAATCATCGTTGTGTTCAACAAGAATTCCATCCGGGAAAATACATGCATTGTCGAATCGAAGTGAATTTTCAAAGTCTGCCTGCTGAAGTCCTGTGCAATTGATGAAAGAAGTGTTAATAAAATCAGCTGTATAAAAAGTACAGCTTTCAAATTCTATATTTTCAAACCGTGTATTTTCAAATTTTACTTTAGTGAACTGAACATTTTTCATTTTTATTTTTTCAAATACAGTATTTAACAGTTTTGATTCATCAAATACACTGTCAGTAAAAGATAAATTACTGAAAACTGCATCATCCAGATTAACACTTGGAAAATTCGTTTTCACCATTCGCCCATTCCTGAAAGAAGATTCATTGATCTGTGAACCGCTGAAAGAATTTGAATAGGAATCAATATGATCGAAATCAACTTTCACAAAAACTGCATTTCCAAATGCACTCCTTTCGATGAAAGAAGTAGTGGCTTTAACTTCGGCCATGTACACAAAGTTGAAATCGTTTTGAAAAAGGTTTAATACAAGTTCACTCTTTTTATTGGCCAGGTAAGCTTTGCGCATAAAAGTTGCATATGCATCTGCACTGATTTGTTTATGCCACACCTGCCTGTATTTCTGATAAGCAAACAACTCGCTGAAATCTTCATTGTATTTCTTAGCCACTGCCTCCCTGTTAATCAGAAAAGATTCTTCTTCTGCTTTCTGTTCGTTTAACTGCACTATATAAGCCGCTTCATCTGTATCATACAACTTCACACTGCTTTTCATTATTTTAATGGCTGCATTAATATCACTAATCCGTTGATTCATGGGATAGGCTTTTACAAAAAAATTGCGGTTGATATCCTGGAGACCCTGGGCAATATAGATGAGTTCGTCTCTGTCGCTATCCTGGATCAATGTTGTAAGAATGGAATTGATGATATCATAATCGAGCTCGGTGTATAACCTGCTCAACAAAACATCCATCGTGTTTTTTTCAAACTCCGGGTCTTTTTTAAAAATGCTGAGTGTAGCAATTGCTGCCAGCACTTCCTGTTTCCGTTCTTTAAACAGGCTTTCATTTGTTTCTTTAAATTTTTCCAGTCGTTTTTCGTAACGGAGCTTTTCGTTCTCATACCGCTTTTCTTCTCTCAGTTTTTCATTTTCCAGTCTTTTTTCAAAACGAAGCCTGCGCATGGCCAGTAAACCGGTGATGGCTGCTGTAATGATACCAATAAACCAGGGTGCTGAATTGCTTTGAAGGAGTTTGTTGATTTCTTCCCACATGATGATAAGGTTTTGTGTTAGAAAGATATTTCAATTTATCGCCAATGTCAATACCTGAAATAATAAAAAAAGGAGGTCAAAGCCTCCTTTATCATTTATTCAGTACAATTACATCAGATGATTTCCCATACTTCACTTCCTGTAAGTAATTTATCAAGGTTTCCTTTCCCTTTGGTTGCAATTACATCTTCGATCTGCAATTTCATTACATCTTCGTAACAAGCTCTTTCTGTTTCATAAAAAACACCAAATGGTCTTGGTAAATGTTCATTGTTACGGGGATTGTCAAACATTCTAACAAGAATCTGTGCTTTATAAAAATCATTTTCGTCATGCACCCATAGATCATCTTTGCTGTGACCATCGTCAAGATTTACTACAACGGGTTTAAAGCCATCTAATTTAATTCCCTTGTTTTTTGCTGAACCAAATACAAGTGGTTCGCCTTGTACAAGAAACAAAGCTTCATCTGCTTTGCTGCTTTTTTCCGTAAATATTTCAAATGCACCATCATTAAAGATGTTGCAGTTCTGATAGATTTCAAGGAAGGAAGCTCCTTTGTGTTTTTGACTACGCAACAATGATTCCTGCAAATGTTTAGGATCCCGATCCATACTGCGTGCAATAAATGTTGCATCAGCACCCATTGCCAGGGCTAATGGGTTAAATGGATGATCAATACTTCCATAAGGCGTGCTCTTAGTTATTTTAAATTCTTCGGAGGTTGGAGAATACTGTCCTTTTGTTAAACCATAGATCTGGTTGTTGAACAACAAAATATTTACATCAAAATTTCTGCGCAGCAAATGAATGGTATGATTACCGCCAATACTGAGGCTGTCTCCATCGCCAGTAACAATCCACACACTGAGATCGGGTCTTGCCGCTTTTAATCCACTTGCAATGGCTGTTGCACGGCCATGAATGGAGTGCATACCATAAGTGTTCATGTAATAAGGAAAACGGCTGCTGCAACCAATACCACTTACAATTACAATGTTTTCACGGGGAATACCCAAACCAGGCATGATTTTCTGAACCTGTGCTAAAATGGAATAATCGCCGCAACCGGGGCACCATCTTACTTCCTGGTCGGTTACAAAGTCTTTGGCGGTTAAAGGGGCCGGAGGATTAAGCGTATCGTTTGTCATTGATTGATTTTGATTTTTCTGATTTATATGGACGCATCAAATTTCCTGAATTATTAGCAATTAACCGCTAATAATTATCTGATATCTATCAGTTCTTCCCAATATTCGGCTGCACGTCTTGTATGAGGTATTACAATAGTGCCTCCTACAATGTTTGCAACTGCAAAAATTTCATACATCTGTTGGGTTGAAATACCCAGCTCATGGCATTTACCCAGGTGATATTTGATACAATCATCGCAACGCAATACCATGCTGGCAACAAGCCCAAGCATTTCTTTTGTTTTGGTATCTAACGCCCCTTCAGCATAAGTATTGGTATCCAGGTTCCACAATCGTTTAATAACGAGATTGTCCTTGCCTAATATGACCTCATTCATTTTTGTACGATAATCATTAAACTCCTGTACAAGGTTACTCATAATTTTTTTTGCAAAGATAAATGTGAGGTGCTTCTGAAAAACAAAAAACCCCGACGTTTCTGTCGGGGCTCAATTACTTGTGCGATAACAAGATTAGTAACGGTTGTTGCTGAAACTTTTGTTACCAAATGAAGGGCGACGATCACCGCCACCACCGCTGCTGCGTTCTTCACGTGGTTTAGCTTCTGTTACTTTAATGGCACGGCCTTCAACCATACCACCATCGAGTTCGCCGATAGCTGTTTTAGCAGCTGCGTCATCACTCATTTCAACAAATCCAAAACCACGGCTTTTACCGGTGAATTTGTCGTTAATTACTTTTGCACTGGTTACTTCACCATAGCTTTCAAAAAAACCTTTTAAGTCATCATCGTTAACGTTGAAGCTTAAGTTTGAAACATAAATGTTCATGTTCGTTAATATTAACATTGATTAAAAAAATCTGAGAAAATACGAGGCGTAAAAGATGACTAACTATTAGCAGATATTGCGTAGCAGGTAATACGATTCACTTACATAACACTGTATAACTCAAAATAACGGTGCAAATATAGGTTTATCCATGCGGATGACTCTTTTTATTTTCTAAACCTGGTTTTTGAAAAAAAAATTATGTGGATTTTACATGCCCTCGGCTTCAGTTGAAGCCCCTCTTTTTCAAACGCTTACCCGCACTAAATACTTAGCCTTATTCGTAATCTTACGTAAGCATTTAAAAAAATTACGGAAAAAGATTAGGCAATACTAAAACTACTCTCTACTTTTGTTAAGCATTTACCCTTAGAGAACGATTAATACATTCTGAACAGTTCATTCGCAACTGTTTTTTTCAACAATCATTTTTAAGGGTTTTTACCAGAAAACTAAATAAACCCCGTACCGTGAAACAAAAACTTTACCCCACAGTTTGTGCATTATTTATTGCACTTTTCCTTCAGTTTAATCAAATTTCAGCTCAATCTTTAATTGCAGGAACATTTCCTACAGCAAATGAGACACTTTTAGGCAACCGTTACAGAAATCTTGCTATTGCGAACAGCAATCAGAATAATGCCCTTTATTCCGGCATCCCTGATTTAGCTTCTAACCGTAGTAACAGCCGGGCAAGCCAGGATTTGAACTATGGAACCGGTGGCTCATTTACATTTGTTATTACATATAACAATGCAGCTAACACGTTTACAACTACAACTGATATTGGCGGCACGATTTACAACAGCACACTTACCAATGTATCAGGTAAATTAACGGCTGATTCAAAAATTGCAGCAGCCAACAGCATTAACCTGTTTACACTTTTGGTAAAAACACAGAATAGTACCTCTTCTATCATCATCTCAAACCTTACTATTGAAGGTGTAGCGGTGAGCGGAAGTTATGGCCGTACAAATAGTACAGGAACTTCTAACTGGTATATTTCATCTTCCAGTTTGTCAAATGGTTTTGTTGTAACAGGTACAGCTACTGTATCAGGTACATTAGGAAATGGAGTTGAAGGACAAATGATTGAATTTGGATTTGCCAATGCAGCAGCCGGTGGTCCGCTTCCTGTTGTTTGGGGTGGTTTTACAACCAAAAGAACAAATACATCTACAGCCCTTTTAGAGTGGAATACAATGCAGGAAAACAATGCTTCACATTACAATGTGCAACGTTCATCTGATGGTATCCGTTTTGAAACAATTGGAAAAGTTGCTGCACAGGGAACTACTTCTAATGTAACTGAATATCGTTTTGAAGATAAACAAGCAACCGGCAACATTTACTACTACCGTTTACAGCAGGTTGATTACGACGCTAAAATGAATTTCTCAGCTGTAGTAAAACAGGGAAATGGTGGTAAACAAACACTGGTTGGCGGTTTAGGTGGAAGCAACATACTTGTTCAGTTTTTTACAAATGAAAACCGTCAATTACGTATTCTTTCTTCAACAGGTACTGTTGTAAAGCAAATTACTTCATCTTCAATGCAACAAACAATTGATATGAATTCATTTCCAACAGGCATCTATACTTTACAAATCATCAATGCTGATGGTACTGCCGAAGTTCATCGCTTTGTAAAATAATTTGATCCCTTGGTACGGTATAGCAGGCAATATTCAAATGAGTATTGCCTCTTTTTTTTGGAAACATCTTTCTAAAACAAAGGCCCCGGTTAACCGGGGCCTTTTATCATTTTAAAACTTATTTTTCTACGCTATCACTCCCTCACCATACATCTCCAGTTGCAATTGTTTTACTCTGTCATCTTCAAGGTATTCATCAAAGGTTGTTAAACGATCAATAATGCCGGCAGGTGTTAATTCAATGATGCGGTTTGCGGTTGTATGCATGAATGTATGATCATGCGATGTCATCAATACGATTCCTTTGTATTCAATACACTGTTCGTTGAAAGCCTGAATGCTTTCCAGGTCAAGGTGGTTAGTAGGCTGATCAAGAATTATGACGTTAGGATTCTGCATCATCATCCTGCTTACCATACAACGCACTTTCTCTCCACCACTCAGTACATTGGTCTTCTTCATAATATCATCTCCACTAAATAACATCTTTCCCAGGAATCCACGCAGGAAAGGTTCATCAGCATCAGTTACATGACTCGGAACATATTGTCGCAGCCATTCCATCAGGTTTAAACCTGAAGTAAAAAAACTATTATGTTCAACTGGTAAATACGCTTTGGTAATTGTTGTGCCCCATTCATAACTTCCATGATCGGCAATTTCTTCCGCATTAATGATGTTGAAAAAATGAGTTACTGCCAATGGATCTTTACTTACAAAGGCAATCTTATCATTCTTATTAACCGTAAAGTTTATTTTATCAAATAATACACGGCCATCAACTGTTTTCTTTAATTTCTCAACATGAAGGATCTGGTTACCCACTTCACGCAATGGTTGAAAAATAATGCCGGGATATTTTCTGTTGCTGGGTTCTATTTCATCCAGTGTTAATTTCTCTAATGCTTTTTTCCTTGAAGTGGCCTGCTTACTTTTTGAAGCGTTGGCAGAAAATCGTGCAATAAAATCCATCAGGGCCTGGCGCTTATCTTCCGTCTTCTTATTCTTATCGCCCATTTGTTTTGCCATCAACTGGCTGCTTTCATACCAGAAAGTATAGTTGCCGGTAAAGGTTTTGATCTTTGAACGATCCACATCGGCCACATGTGTACATACGGAATCTAAAAAGTGACGATCATGACTCACCACCAATACAATATTTTCATAATCAGCTAAGAAATTCTCCAGCCAACCGATTGTTTCAATATCCAACCCGTTGGTAGGTTCATCTAACAATAAAATATCAGGATTACCAAACAAAGCCTGCGCCAATAATACCCGAACTTTCAAATTACTCGGAATTTCTTTCATTAAACTCTGCAAGTATTCATCTTTAATACCAAGACCGCTCAGGAAACTGGCAGCATCACTTTCAGATGTATAACCGCCCATTTCGCCATATTCAGCTTCGAGGTGACCGGCACGCATTCCATCTTCTTCGCTGAAGTCGGGCTTCATATAAATGGCATCTTTTTCCTGCATCACTTCCCACATTTTTTTGTGGCCCATCAGTACGGTATTCAGCACCGTTTGCTCATCAAACTCAAAGTGGTTTTGCTTCAACACAGCCATTCGTTCGCCGGGAGTTATTTCTACTGTTCCTTTGTTGGGCTCTATTTCACCGCTCAGAATCTTTAAAAATGTACTCTTACCGGCACCGTTGGCACCAATTACACCGTAACAGTTCCCTTTGGTGAAATTGATATTCACTTCATCAAACAATACCCGCTTACCGTAAGAGAGGGTGATATTTCTTGCACTGATCATACTATCTGAAATTTGAAGCGGCGAAGGTATGAAAAATCAGGCAGGGAAAGGGTTTGAATAAACTGCTATTTTTTGACTCTACGATATAAAAAGTGTTTGTCAATCTGACATAATACATAGTACTGGTACTTTTTTTGTTCCTTGCGGCCTAAACAGATTATATGCAAACAGGAAGTATACGTGTAAAAACGGAAAACATTTTCCCCATCATCAAGAAATTTCTTTACAGCGATCATGAAATTTTTCTTCGTGAACTGGTGAGCAATGCAGTAGATGCTACTCAGAAAATCAAAACACTTTCTTCCATTGGCGAAGCAAAAGGAGAACTGGGTGAATTAAAGGTGACTGTAAAGCTTGATAAAGAAGCTGGCACCATTACCATCTCCGATAACGGTGTGGGGATGACGGCAGAAGAAGTAGAGAAATACATCAACCAGGTAGCTTTTTCCGGCGCAGAAGAATTTGTAGAGAAATACAAAGGTCAAAATGAAAATGCCATCATCGGCAAATTTGGTCTGGGCTTTTACTCTTCTTTTATGGTGAGTAAGAAAGTAGAAATCTTCACCAAAAGTTTTAGAGATGAGCCAGCCGTAAGATGGGAATGTGATGGAAGCCCTGAATACCAACTGGAAGAAACCACAGAAAAAACGGAACGTGGCACCGATATCGTCTTGTATATTGATGATGAAAGCAAAGAGTTTTTAGATGATGCCCGTTTGAAAGGAATCCTTAAACGTTTCTGTAAATTTTTACCTGTTCCCGTTTTCTTTGAAGAAGAACAGATCAACAATACGCATCCGCTCTGGGTTCGAAAACCATCTGAATTAACTACAGAAGATTATCAGAATTTTTACAAAGAACTCTACCCGTTTAGTGAACCGCCGATTTTCTGGATTCATTTGAATGTTGATTATCCTTTCAACCTGACTGGTATTCTATACTTTCCAAGGATCAAGCAGAGTTATGAAATGCAGAAGGATAAAATTCAGCTCTATAGTAACCAGGTTTTTGTTACGGATGAAGTGAAAGATATTGTTCCTGAATTTTTAATGCTGTTGCATGGTGTTATTGACAGTCCGGATATTCCACTCAATGTAAGCCGCAGTTATTTGCAAGGTGATCCGAACGTAAGAAAGATCAATTCGCATATTACAAAGAAAGTGGCTGATAAGCTGGAAGAGATTTTTAAAAACGACCGGAAAGGATTTGAAGAAAAATGGGAAAGCCTTGGACTGTTTGTGAAATACGGCATGCTAACGGATGATAAGTTTTTAGAAAAAGCAGGTAAGTTCCACATCATGAAAGTGCCCTCCCCAAGCCCCTCCAAAGAAGGAGAGGAAAATGCATCCTCACAGTTTTATACACTTTATGAATAC
>JANMOR010000158.1:0-5107 GCA_031369435.1 Chitinophagaceae bacterium | reverse complement strand
CCCTTTACATTTTTGTAAGACCGGATCCCTTCGAACACACTGTAGCCATAATGCAGAGACTGACTGTAAAAATCCATCTTTGCTTCGGAAGCCTTTACAAACTCACCATTGAGATACAAAATCGTTTCACTGTTGTAATATGATGCCATAATGTTGCCCCCATCCCCTAAAGGGGTGTTTTTATACTGTACTACAATTTGCAGACAATAAAATTTTATAAATCGTGTCTATAATTATAACCGCTCTTGCCTTTCTCCCCTTTAGGGGATGGGGGCATAAAAAAACCCGCCTCTTTCGGAGGCGGGTCGTTATGTTAATTTGTTTTGTTCGTTACATACAACTTGCACCTCCGTTGATTGCAGGAATAATAATGACTGCCACAATAATAATTGCGATTGCAGGAATGACATTATATAAACTGTTCTTCAACATCAATGAATAGTTGTATTGCGAATATACCGCCTAAATTTTAAATATGCAAAGAGCTAATTGGGTTTTACACAGGATTTTTCACTTACAACCGTTCGCTATATGATGGTTGACTTGCGTAGCTCAATATTATCTTTATGAATTGCTCCCGGAATTTTCCCACTTACATAATCACTGATGAGATCGCCAATGGTGCTTGTGAAATAAAAATTAACGGGGTCAATATCTTTTGTAACAAAATTGTTCTGAAGTGTCCAGTCAACTGCTTCCCGAATCACCTGCGCTTCTGCATGTAATCCAAAATGATCGAGCATCATTGCTGCCGACAAAATAGAACCGGTTGGGTTGGCAATATCTTTTCCTGCTGCTTGTGGATATGAACCATGAATAGGCTCAAACAAAGCCGTGCCGTTTCCCACTGAAGCAGAAGGTAACATACCCAATGATCCACTGAGAACACTTGCTTCATCACTGATGATATCTCCAAACATATTCTCTGTTAATACCACGTCAAACTGTTTGGGATTTAAGATCATCTGCATAGCAGCATTATCAACAAACATATAATCGATGGTAATATCACTGTATTGTGTTGCAATTTCCTGCACCACTTTGCGCCAGAGCCTTGATGTTTCAAGTACATTGGCTTTATCAATCAGTGTTACTTTCTTTTTCCTGTTATGTGCATACTTAAAAGCAAGGTGTGTAATGCGTTCAATTTCCGGACGTGTATAATAACACTCATCACTTGCACTGTTCCCATCTTCACTTGTAGATTTTTTCCCAAAATAAATTCCACCGGTCAGTTCACGGAAGATGACACAATCAACTCCTTCTAATTGTTTAGGTTTTAATGGAGATAAATGTTGCAGTGATGGATAAGTTGTAATGGGACGAATATTTGCAAACAACTGCAATGCCTTGCGGATACCCAGTATCCCCTGCTCAGGGCGAACTTTAGCTGAAGGATCATTATCATACTTGGGATGCCCAACAGCGCCAAACAATACTGCATCACTGTCCAAACAAATATCAACTGTATCAGATGGTAATGCTTCGCCTGTTTTATCAATCGCATCAGCACCAATCAATGCTTCCCTGTATTCAAACTGGTGATTGTATTGCTGTGCGATGGCATTTAATACTTTGATGGATTGTGCAGTTACTTCCGGACCAATTCCATCTCCATTTAATATGGCTATTTTCTTTTGCATACGATTTAAGCGATCGAGTTTTCGTAATGAATAATATCTTCTTTAATACTCAGCAGGTAATCAATATCATCGTACCCGTTAAGCATACATGTTTTTTTATAAGAGCTGATCTCAAAACTTTCCTGGTCACCTGTTGATGGAATGGAAATAGTTTGTTGTTCCAGGTCAATGTTCAGTTCAGCATCGGCAGGCTGTTGAAATATTTTTTGCAGGAAGGCTTCAGAAACTGTTACGGGTAGTACACTATTGTTTAATGCATTGTTTTTAAAAATGTCTGCAAAGAAGCTGCTCACCACTGCACGGAAACCATAATCAAGAATAGACCATGCTGCATGTTCTCTTGAAGAACCACAACCAAAATTTTTTGCAGCTACTAATATTTCTCCGCTGTACTGTGGTTGATTCAACACAAAATCAGCTTTGGGTTTTGTTTCATCATCGTTGATATAACGCCAGTCACGAAACAGGTTTTTACCAAACCCATCTCTTGTAGTTGCTTTTAAAAACCTTGCAGGAATGATCTGATCCGTATCAACATTTTCAATGTTGAGTGGAACGAATCTGCTTTCTATTTTTTTAAATCCTTTGCTCATAACAGGCCCCCTTCCGACTTCCCCCAAAGGGTGAAGCCATCACGGCCCAGCCCTAACTTTTCGGAGAATCTTATTTTATTTTGTAGAATCATTTAGTTAAACAATATTTTAAAATTTTATAGTTCATTTTAAAAATCCGGGCTGTGGGTGGCGAAGTCTCCCTTTTGGGGAGATTTATAGGGGCCACTCTCTTACATCACCTACTTTTCCTGTAATGGCAGCAACAGCAGCGGTTAACGGACTTGCAAGCAATGTTCTTGCACCTGCACCCTGTCTTCCTTCAAAATTTCTGTTGCTAGTGGAGATACAATATTTACCTGCGGGAATTTTATCTTCATTCATACCAAGACAAGCACTGCAACCCGGCTGACGCAATATAAATCCTGCTTCCTCAAATACTTTATCAATGCCTTCGGCTTTGGCCTGCGCCTCTACCTGTTTACTTCCCGGAACGATCCACACTTCCACATCATTAGATTTCTTTTTTCCTTTTACAAAAGATGCCACCATTCTTAAATCTTCAATTCTTGAATTGGTGCAGCTACCTATAAATACATAATCAACTTTCTGTCCTTTAATTGGTGCACCTTCTACCAAACCCATATAAGCAAGTGATTTACCCAAACCTGATTTATCATTTTCATTAATGGTAGCTGTAGTTGGAATGTTTGCATTTACACTGATACCCATGCCCGGGTTTGTTCCGTAGGTGATCATCGGTTCAATATCAGCAGCATTGATCTGAATTTCTTTATCAAACACCGCATCAGCATCGCTGAACAGTGTTTTCCAATATGCTTCTGCTTTATTCCATGCTTCACCTTGCGGAGCAAATGCTCTTCCTTTCATATAATTGAACGTTGTTTCGTCGGGAGCAATCAAACCGCAACGCCCACCCATTTCAATACTCATATTGCAAATGGTCATTCTTGCTTCCATACTTAAAGAACGGATTGCAGAACCTGCAAACTCAACAGCATAGCCTGTTGCACCACTTGCAGAGATCTGTGCAAGAATATAAAGAACGATATCTTTTGAAACAACGCCTTTGTTCAACACACCATCTACATTAATGCGCATCAGTTTTGGTTTGGTTTGCAGCAGGCATTGAGTACTCAATACCATTTCCACTTCACTGGTACCAATACCAAATGCTATGCAACCAAATGCCCCATGTGTTGAGGTATGGCTATCGCCACAAACGATCGTCATACCCGGTTGAGTAATTCCCAACTCCGGACCAATCACATGTACAATACCCTGGTAAGGATGTCCCAAACCATATAACTCCACATCATGTTCTGCACAATTTTTTATCAATGCTTCCACTTGCTTACGGCTGAGCAGTTCTTTTATTGGTAAATGCTGGTTGAGTGTTGGTACATTATGATCGGCAGTAGCAACAGTTTGTTTCGGACGAAAAACTTTGATACCTCTTTTATTCAATCCATTAAATGCCTGTGGTGAAGTTACTTCATGAATAAAGTGTTTGTCGATATACATAACAGCAGGGCCATCGTCAATTGTTTTAACAATGTGCTTATTCCAAATTTTTTCAAATAATGTCTTCGCCATAGTTAATTATACCGTTGCTGTTGTTGATTGATATTGTTTGGCAATGACATGCAGATCATCATCATTGATTTCTTTTTTGGTATCGGCCATTGCGAGGAATTGTTCATACAATGCATCTACATCGTCACGGTTAAATTCATAACCCAGTTTATGAAAGCGATAAGCCAATGCACTGCGGCCACTGCGTGCCGTTAGTACGATCTTACTTGCATCAGCACCCACTGTTTCAGGATTAATGATCTCATAATTCTGTGCATTCTTTAAAAATCCATCCTGGTGAATACCACTGCTGTGTGCAAAGGCATTGCTGCCTACAATGGCTTTGTTGGGTTGTACAGGCATACGCATGATATCACTTACCAGCCTGCTCATGGGGTTTAGCTGCTCCGTTTTGATATTGGTATAAAAACCAAGATCACTGTGTTGTTTCATGATCATCACTACTTCTTCCAGTGAGGTGTTACCGGCACGTTCGCCTAATCCGTTAATGGTGCATTCAATTTGTCTGGCACCGGTAATTACACCTGCAATGGAATTGGCGGTCGCTAATCCCAGGTCATTATGGCAATGGCAACTGATAACGGCCTTATCAATATTGGGCACGTTGTTGATTAAAAAAGCTATTTTTTCACCGTACTGGTAAGGTAAGCAGTATCCGGTTGTATCAGGAATATTCACTACGGTAGCACCTGCTGCTATCACCGCTTCAATAACACGGGCTAAATATTCGTTTTCAGTACGACCTGCATCTTCTGCATAAAACTCTACATCATCTACAAAATTCTTTGCCCACTTTACACACTGAATGGCCCTTAGCAAAATATCTTCCCTGTTGGAGTTGAACTTTGTTTTGATATGAAAATCACTGGTGCCAATACCAGTATGAATGCGGGGACGCTTGGCAAATTTCAAAGCTGCTGCTGCAGTTTCTATATCTTTCAACACGGCACGGCTCAGGCCGCATACCGATGCATTTGTAATTACTTTAGATATTTGTGTTACACTTTCAAAGTCGCCGGGACTTGAAATAGGAAATCCTGCTTCAATAATATCAACCCCTAATTCTTCCAGCTTTAATGCCAGTTCAACTTTTTCGGTTGTATTTAATTTACAACCGGGTACCTGCTCTCCGTCTCTGAGAGTGGTATCAAAAATGTACACCTGTTTGTCGGCCATAACAATCTTTATTGGTTGAAAAAAACAGGTTGAGTTACTTCGATTATTTGCCTGTAGATTGCTGTTCCAGAGCCAACCGCCAACGAACTTCCCTGACCTGCAAAGCGTTCCGTAAATTCC
>JANMOR010000187.1:0-9275 GCA_031369435.1 Chitinophagaceae bacterium | reverse complement strand
ACAGCCCATGCCAGCATCCCTACAAGAATTGTTTTCTTAAAGCCAAAACGTTTAAAGAAAACAGGTAACAATAAAAGAAACAATACTTCTGAAATCTGGCCAATCGTCATTTTACCGGTAGGGTTTGTAACGCCGATATTGGAAAGAAATGAGTTTGTGTTCAGATAATAAAAAGCCAATGGAATACAGATAAGAATAGAGGATACAAAAAAGATGAGAAAGTTTTTATCCTTCAGCAACTTCAGTGCATCAAGCCCGAGAATATCGCTCAACGATACTTTTGTTCCTTTTCCTTTGGGAGGTGTTTTAGGTAATGTAAAACTGAATAAGCCCAATACCAGTGATGCAGCACCCGAAAGCAGGAATGTATTTTTCAGTAATCCATCTTTTGTTCCCTGCTCCGAATCCCAATGGAATAAAAAGCTGATGAGTAATCCTGCAATAATCCAGCCGAGTGTTCCAAATACACGGATCACAGAAAATTCTTTTTCCGGGTTTGTCATTTGATTAAATGATACAGAGTTCACCAATGCCAGTGTAGGCATATAGCAAATCATATAGATAAGAACGTAAGGATAAAACACGGCAATATCTTCAGCATTGTACATCTGGTACATTAATAAAGCCCCTAACAGATGAAGTACTCCAAGAATTTTCTCTGCATTAATAAAACGATCGGCAATTAAACCAATTACAAAAGGTGCAATAATAGCACCCCAGGATTGGGTAGAAAAAACCTGGCCCGATTCTGCACCGGTTGCAGAAAGGTTATTACCTAAAAAAGTGCCCAGTGTTACAAACCATGCTCCCCATATAAAAAATTCGAGAAACATCATTGCTGATAACTGAATACGGGTTGTAGATGACATGTGCAATCGATTTAGTGGTTGGTTGATGCGAAAAGCTAAATTTAGTTGTTTTATCAATTCATCAATCCTAAAAAATGATAAGTGATTTCTGCAAACGTTTGTTTTAAAAAACCAATAATTCAATTTTAGTATTTTAATTTATCTGCTACCTTTAAGACCTTCAACTCAATTGCTTGTTATGGGAGATTTTCAAATAAAAGTTCAGCCAAAAAGTTATGATGTAGTGATAGTAGGCTCTGGCGCAGGTGGCGGCATGGCTGCTTATATGCTTAGTAAAGCAGGGCTCAAAGTATGCCTGCTTGAAGCCGGGGTCATGTATGATCCTCAAAAAAATGTAACTCAGTTAAAGAATCCCTGGGAAAGTAAACGGCGGGGAGCCAGCACCAAGTTTCGCCCCTTTGGCGATTTTGACGCCTGTTATCATGGATGGGAGATTGAAGGGGAGCCTTTTACAAAAGCAGAAGGAACTCAATGGGATTGGTGGCGTGCCCGCATGCTGGGCGGACGAACCAATCACTGGGGAAGAATTTCACTCCGCTTTGGCCCGAAAGATTTTAAACGCAGAAGTATTGATGGCCTTGGCGATGACTGGCCGATTGGTTATGAAGACATCAAACCTTATTACGATCGTATAGATAAGCTCATCGGCATCTTTGGTACAAACGAAGGATTGGAAAATGATCCTGATGGATTTTTTCTTCCTCCACCCAAACCAAGATTGCATGAACTCATGATCAAGAAAGGAGCAACTGCAGCTGGTGTAACAGTTATTCCTTCAAGACTATCAATTCTCACCAAAAAAAATTGAAAGTACAACTGAACGTGGTGCCTGTTTCTTTTGTGCACAATGTGGCCGCAATTGCAGTATTGCCAAAGCCGATTTTTCTTCTACCAATGTATTAATCTATCCTGCATTAAAAACAGGGAATGTAGATATTGTTGCCAATGCAATGGCAAGAGAAGTGCTCACTAATAAAGAAGGCCTTGCTACAGGAGTAAGTTATGTAAACAAAGAAGACATGCAGGAGTACCAGGTAAATGGCAAAGTTGTGATTGTTGCTGCCAGTGCCTGCGAAAGCTCCAGGTTACTACTCAATTCAAAATCGAAACGTCATCCGAATGGATTAGCAAATAGCAGCAATGTAGTAGGTAAATATTTGCATGATAGTACCGGTGCAGCCATGGGTGGTATGCTACCGCAATTATTTGGGCGAAAGAAATATAATGAAGATGGTGTAGGCGGGATGCATGTTTACAGTCCATGGTGGTTAGATAATAAAAAACTTGATTTTCCCCGGGGATACCATATTGAATATTGGGGAGGAATGGGCCAGCCTGCATACGGGTTTGGTTCGAATATTCAAATGTATAATGGAAAGTATGCTGTAGCCGGTAAACAAAAAGAAGCAGGTGGTTATGGTGCATCTTTAAAAGAAGATTACCGTTATTTCTATGGTGCAGGTGTTGGTATGGCAGGTAGAGGAGAAGCAATTCCGCTGGAAAGTAATTTTTGTGAAATTGATCCGCTGGTAGTAGATAAATATGGTATACCTGTTTTACGTTTCAATGTAAAATGGAGTGAGCATGAAATCAACCAGGCCAAACACATGAAAGAAACCTTTCGTGAGGTGATGCACAATATGGGAGCAGTGATTACATGGGGCAATGATGGTCCTGAAAATAATTACGGATTGGAAGCTCCCGGTAAGATCATTCATGAAGCAGGAACTGCCCGCATGGGCAATGATCCCAAAAGCAGTGCACTGAATAAATACAACCAGGCACATGATTGTAAAAATTTATTTGTGGTAGATGGTGCTGCATTTGTATCGCAGGCCGATAAAAATATTACATGGACGATACTGGCATTGAGCATGAGGGCAAGTGAGTATATTATTGATGAGTTGAAGAAAAATAATTTGTAATCTATCCTGATATGAAAAGAAGAGATTCTATTAAAGCAATGATTGTTGGTACAGTGGCAACAACTGTTTTAGTTGATGCATGTACAACAGCAGATGAAAAAACAAAGGCTGCAGAACAACCTGCAACCAGCACCATCGATCGTACAAAAGAAGAAGCTGACAGAGAAGCAAAGCTGATGGCTGAAACTTTTTTCACCACACATGAAATGGCCACCATTGCTGTGTTGAGCGATATCATTATTCCAAAAGATGATGTAAGTGGCAGTGCTACAGAAGCCGGTGTTCCTGACTTCATTGAATTCATTGTAAAAGATATGCCCCAGCATCAAACTCCTGTGCGTGGTGGTTTGCGTTGGCTGGATATGGAAAGTTTTGAACGTTATCAAAAAGCATTTAAAGATTGCGATGCCAAACAACAGATTTCAATTGTGGATGAAATTGCCTATCCTGAAAAAGCAAAACCTGAAATGCAAAGAGGGGTTGCCTTTTTTAATATGATGCGCAACTTAACTGCTACAGGATTTTATACTTCACAGATCGGCGTAAAAGATATAGGTTATGTTGGCAATACTCCTAATCAATGGAATGGCGTGCCTGATGATGTGTTGAAACAATATGGATTGGCCTATTCTGAAAAAGAATTGAAAGAATGTATTTCATTTGATAAATAGATTGCATTATGAGTAATAAAAGATCAAGAAGAGATTTTTTACGGACTTCTTCCATTGCAGCAGCTGGTTTTTTTATCATTCCCCGTCATGTTTTAGGCAAAGGATATGTAGCACCAAGTGATAAACTGAATATTGCTGGTATTGGAGCAGGAGGTAAGGGTTATAGTGATATGGCAGAGTTTGCCAAAAGTCCGAATGTAAATATTGTTGCCTTTTGTGATGTAGATGAAGCACAAACAGTAGCTGCAAAAAAACTGTTTCCCAAAGCAAGATTTTATTTCGACTACCGGGAGATGCTTGAAAAAGAAAAGAACAATATTGATGCTGTCTCCGTTTCAACGCCGGATCATACTCATGCCATTGCAACCATGGCTGCTATGCAATTAGGCAAACATGTATATGTACAAAAACCATTAACACATGATATTTACGAAGCACGGATGTTAACGGAAGCGGCTAAACGTTACAAAGTGGTAACGCAAATGGGCAACCAGGGAGGCAGTGGCGATGGTGTACGTTTAATGAAGGAATGGTACAATGCAGGATTGATTGGTAAAGTAAAAGAAGTTCATGCATGGACCAACCGTCCCGTATGGCCACAAGGCATGGCAAAGCCAACAGGGAAATTTGATGTGCCCGCCAACATGAAATGGGATTTATGGTTAGGTACGGCAAAAGAAATAGATTTCAATCCTCAATACCATCCATTTAACTGGCGTGGCTGGTGGGCCTTTGGTACTGGAGCGTTGGGCGATATGGCTTGTCATGTAATGGATCCTATTTACCGCATTCTTCCTATTCTTTATCCAAATGAAGTGGAATGTAGTTTACCGAACCAGTTTACAGCTGCATGGACCGAAGCAGGATATATTGATAGCTGTCCTCCTGCATCTATCATTCATTTAAATTATCCAAGAACAGATAACCAGGGCAATATTAAAGTTACCTGGATGGATGGTGGTTTGTTACCACTTCGTCCGGAAGAATTATTACCGGAAGAAGCAATGGGTAATTGGGACGGCGGTGTAATTTTTGAAGGAACAAAAGGAAAGATGATGTGCAGTTGTTATGGTGCTAATCCAACTTTGTTACCTACCAAAAAAATGAAAGAAGTCAAGTTGCCTAAACAAACAATCAAACGTGTACCCGAAGGTCATTACCTGCAATGGGTAAATGCATGTATTGCAGGATATGGCAATACAGAATTGAGTTCGCCATTTGAATATGCAGGTCCGTTTACCGAAAGTATCTTGATGGGGAATCTCGCCATCAGAAGCTGGATGATCAAAAATCCAAATTTAAAAGGATGGGAAGATAAATATCTCGGCCGCAAAAAATTGTTGTGGGATGCAGCCAACATGAAGATCACCAACTTTGATGAAGCCAATCAATTTGTAAAACGGGAATACAGGAATGGCTGGTCATTAGGGGCATAATTTTTAAAGCAGAAAATTTAAACAACATGAACAGAAAGCTTCGCATGGCAATGATTGGTGGTGGCAAAGATGCATTCATTGGCGCCGTTCATCGTCTTGCAATGAATATGGATGGCCAGGTTGAACTGGTAGCCGGTGCTTTAAGCATCAATCCGGAGATAGCAGTTGATTCAGGTAAGATGTTGTTTCTTGATGAAGACAGAATTCATACCGATTATAAAGTTCTGTTGGAAAAAGAAGCAGCAATGCCTGCCGATAAACGGATTGATTTTGTAAGCATTGTTACACCCAACTTCGTGCACTTTGATCCTGCAATGATGGCATTGGACAAAGGTTTTAATGTTGTAATTGAAAAACCTATCGCATTTACACTGGAAGAAGCCAAGCTGCTGAAAGAAAAAGTTGAAGCTACCGGTTTGAGTTTATTGCTTTGTCATACTTATAATGGCTACCCCATGGTAAAGCAGGCAAAACAATTTTTGAAAAGCGGAGCCTTGGGCAAGATCCGTAAAGTATATGTTGAATATCCGCAAGGCTGGTTAAGTACTTTTTTAGAAAAAACCGGACAGGCACAAGCCAGCTGGCGCACCGATCCTAAGAAAAGTGGTAAAGCAGGGAGCATGGGCGATATCGGAACACATGCATTCAACTTAGCCGAATATGTAACAGGGTTACAGGTAACACATCTTTGTTCCAATATCAATATTGTAGTAGAAGGAAGAATGCTCGATGATGATGGTGCGGCATTTTTAAAATTCAACAACGGTGCAACAGGTGTGTTGATGGCAACACAGATTGCAGCTGGTGAAGAAAACAATGTGAAGATTCGTGTATATGGTGAAAAGGGAGGTATTGAATGGAAGCATGAAGATGCCAATACATTATTAGTAAAGTGGCTCGATAAACCAACAGAAATTTACAGAACAGGTGGCGCTTACAACAGTTCTTTTGCAGCATATAATACAAGAGTTCCCGCCGGTCACCCCGAAGGTTTCTTAGAAGCATTCGCTAATCTTTACAGAAATTTTGCTTTAACTGTTCGTGCAAAAATTGATGGTGAACAACCGAAAGAAGAGTGGCTCGACTTCCCCGGTGTAAATGAAGGGGTACGTGGAATGGCGTTTGTAAATAATGTAATTGATAGTGGTGAGAGTGATGTGAAGTGGAAAGAGTTTGTTGTTTAATTCATAATGGATAATTGAAAAATGAAGACGATCAAAGGCCCGGGCATATTTTTAGCACAGTTCATGGACGATAAACCACCGTTCAATGATTTGAAATCAATTTGTACATGGGCAAAAGGCTTAGGTTTTAAAGCAGTACAAATTCCATCGCTCGACAGTCGTTGTATGAATCTGCAACTGGCAGCAGAAAGTAAAACTTATGCTGATGAATTAAAAGGCATCGTCAATGAAGCCGGACTTGAAATTTCGGAACTCAGTACTCACCTGCAGGGACAATTGGTTGCAGTTCATCCGGCTTATGATATTATGTTTGATGTATTTGCACCTGATGCATTAAAAGGAAAACCGAAAGAACGACAGGAATGGGCGGTGCAGCAAATGATGTATGGTGCAAAAGCTTCGCAGAATTTAGGATTATCGGCACATGCAACATTCAGCGGATCATTATTATGGCATGCATTTCATCCATGGCCGCAAAGGCCTGATGGATTAGTTGATGAAGCCTTTACAGAATTGGCCAAACGCTGGACACCAATCTTAAATTATTTTGATGAATGTGGCGTGAATCTTTGTTATGAAATTCATCCAGGTGAAGATTTATTTGACGGCATTACGTATGAAATGTTTTTGGAAAAAGTAAATAATCATCAACGGGCCTGTTTGTTATATGATCCATCGCATTTTGTGTTGCAGCAATTGGATTATTTGCAATACATCGATTTTTATCATGAACGTATCAAAGCATTTCATGTAAAAGATTCAGAGTTTCATGCAACTGGTAAGCAGGGAACTTTTGGTGGTTATCAAAGCTGGCTCAACCGTGCAGGTCGCTATCGTTCTCCCGGTGATGGGCAGGTTGATTTTAAATCCATCTTTGCAAAACTTACTCAATATGGTTATGATGGCTGGGCAGTAATGGAATGGGAATGCTGTATCAAACATCCCGAAGATGGAGCAAGAGAAGGAGCAGAATTTATCAGGAAAAATATCATTCGTGTTACTGAAAAAGCTTTTGATGATTTTGCAGGAGGAGTAAGTGACACAGCAACCAACAGGAAAATTTTAGGACTGGATTAAATACGGGTATGCCATACTTTCAAAGTATGGCATACCTTTCACAAAGAATATTTCTTTAAACAATACAATTCCACTGACATGAAAAAGATTTTAATTACATCTGCCGTTGCTCTTACATTAATTGCCTGCGGCGGCTCAGGCACTGAAACAAAAGAGCAGCCAAAAGAAGAACCCAAGCAGGAAACAGCTGCCGCACCTTCACCATCAGATAATCCTGATTATGAAAAAGGACTGGCATTGATTGCTGCAAGTGATTGTTTAACTTGCCATAAAGTAGATGAAAAATTAACGGGTCCGGCATACAGGGATGTAGCCAATAAATATGAAAATTCAGAAACGAATATTAAAATGCTGGCAGAAAAAATTATCAAAGGCGGTACAGGTGTGTGGGGCGAAATTCCCATGACACCACATCCGGCTGTAACTCCCGCTGATGCCGAACAAATGGTAAAATATATTCTCTTACTAAAAAATAAATAAAATGATTCGTTCTCTTTTAATGATTGCAACAACAGTTGGTGCCATTTCTTCCTGTAACAATGAAGGTGAAAAAACAACTGAACAAACTGATACAACAAAAACAACCATGACTACTGTTTCAATTTTAACGGAAGAAGAAACAAAAGATGGCTGGATTTCTTTGTTTGATGGACAAAGCACTAAAGGTTGGCATAAGTATGGAGGTGCTCCTGCAGGCAGCGCATGGAAAGCAGTGGATGGGACCTTGCACCTGGATGCTTCAGAAAAAGAAAACTGGCAGATAAAAGGTGGAGGCGATATTGTAAGTGATGATGAATATGAAAATTTTCATTTAAAACTGGAATGGAAAATTGATACTTGTGGTAACAGCGGAGTCATCATCTATATCAATGAAGACACAGCGAAGTATAAATGGCCATGGATGACGGGTCCTGAAATGCAGGTGCTCGATAACAAGTGCCATCCTGATGCAAAAATCATTAAACACCGTGCAGGTGATTTGTATGATCTCATTACATCAGCTCCTGAAACAGTTAAACCTGCATTGGAATGGAACCTTGCTGAAATCAAATCACTCAATGGAACACTTGAGTTCTATCTTAACGGAACAAAAGTGGTTACAACTACCATGTGGGATGAGGGATGGAAGAAAATGATTGCAGGCAGTAAGTTTAAAACAATGAAAGATTTCGGTACGTATAAAAAAGGCCGCATTGGTTTGCAGGATCATGGAAATAATGTGTGGTTCCGGAATATTAAGATTAAGAAGTTGTAAGTAGTTCAATAACGAAAAGAGGTGACAGCTTTTTAAAAGCTGTCACCTCTTGATTTAAAAAAAACCTATTGCCCGTGTTGGTCGCCGACCAACATAGAACAGTTTGTTTAGTTCTTTACTTCATCCTGCATCAACGTTACACTCCGGCTAATAAATGCAGTGAGTTGATTTCCCTTCAACAATCCCTGTGATAGTAATGCAAGATCAGCCAGGTTATATACCATATCTTTTCCTGTTTCTTTATTCGCCAGTATTTTTTTGTACAACGGATGATTGCCGTTAACAGTTAATTCAACTTCATCGGGCATCGATGCATAAAAATTCCCCATTGGTCCGCTCATATGCGCCATGTCTTTCATGCGGCGCATCATTTCTGGTCTTGTAGCAATTACAGGTGCTGCATCTGCACTAAGGCCTTTCACTTCCACATTCAGGTGCAGATCGGTCAACTGCAGATTGAACATTTCTTTTAATTGAGATACTTCTTCTTCTGTTAATACACTTTTGATCTCGTCCTGTTGATCAATGAGATTATCAACAATGTCGGCATCAATCCGTTTAAAGACCACATTTTCCCATTTTATTTCCATATGGTTGATAAAGGCTGCATCAATCATAGTATCCAATTGCAGAACTTTATACCCTTTATCTTCAGCAGCTTTGATGAATGTATGTTGTTCAACAGCATTGCTGGTATACAGCAACACCAATTTACCTTCTTTGTTTTTTTGTAATACCTCAGCCACAGCTTTGTATTCATCCAGTGTATAAAACTGTGAGGATGCATTTTCCTCTCCTTCTTTGGAGGGGCTTGGGGAGGGCACTTTCATGATGTGGAACTTACCTGCTTTTTCTAAA
>JANMOR010000113.1:0-1660 GCA_031369435.1 Chitinophagaceae bacterium | reverse complement strand
AGGAATCAACAGCCCTGAGATTGTTCCATGAATACAAAAACATATCAAGATATGCTGAGTATTGTAAAAGCGTATCATTTGAATGTGTTGCTGCTAAAAAACCAACAAGATTGGCTTCGCTTTCGCTGGCATAACCAACCTGGTGTGCCATTTCATGACAGGTAACAAAAGGTTGCAGGAAATTAGGAATGCCCACATTCACCTGCCCCTCTCCGGTAAATGGATTGTAATAACCCTGGAAGCCGACATAGTTGCCAATTTTGCCAAACATTGAAGGCTTCAGGGATGCATTTCGGTAACGGATAAACGAAAATTTCTTCTCCAGTTCCCTGTAACCTTCAACTGATGATTGAAACATTCTGTTACGGGGCATCACAGTATCTTTTTGCTGAAGGCAGGATTCTTTGGTTGAGTTGACTTTGCTAAGCAGTACCTGATTAAGCTCGATCAATTGTTGTTTTTCAAACTTGCCATTTTGCAAGCCTAACTGGTATTCAATTCCCTTGCGATAATAATTAAGTCCCCAAAACATGTAGAAATATACATATACAAATAAGAGGATCAGCCCAGCCGTAAATAAAGGCGACAGTTTCTTTTTCCAGCTATCCTTTTTATGAAACAGGCGAACAATAAATTTGCCGATCTGCCATAATACACTCACTGTAACTATAGAATAAATAATATCGCCCAGGCTGAAAGGGATCCAGCCAAAAAGGAAACGAAGAATAGAAGCTAATGCAGGGAAAAAGCCCATTGCATATTTTTTCTCTATCCACTCATGATTACCTGAAATAAAAAAAATGAACAGGGCAAGGGTGATGAGAGATATGAGAATAGAAGTACGTATAAGTTTGCCGTAGGTCATTTGCATCAAATTTACAGGAGAATGCTGAATGCAGCGTTAACTGGATAGCTGAACCGAAAGAAGCGGATTGAGACTGAGCTCATTTGCATTGAGTTGCTGGATGTTCATGGTTTTCTGCCGCTCCCGATAGCCCCGACCGCAGTGAATACCCTCCCGCCTGAGCGGGAGAGTAGCAACGAAGGGTGGGAAACAGATGATGAAGGAGGAACGAGTGCCCATGCTCCTAAATAAAACCTCCCTTTCCTTTGGCTGCAAATTGTTTTTCGGCTACCTTTGCAAACTCTTTAAAATAGGGTGATATGGGAAGCCGCCGGGAATTTGAAATAGCTTTTGTGGGGTTAAAACCTGGCGCTCATGAATTTCTTTATGAAATTGATGGTAGGTTCTTTGAAGAATTCGGACAACAGGACTTTAAAAACTGTAAGGCAAACGTAAAACTGGAACTGGAAAAAAATACCGGTTTTATGATGCTGAAGTTTGAGGTAGGCGGTACTATTGATGTTAATTGCGACAGATGTGGTAACGATTTACCTTTAGAATTGTGGGACGAATTTGAAATGCTTGTAAAATTGACCGACGAGCCGGATAAAATGAATGAGGAAGAGGAGAGTCCGGATGTGTTTTTTATAGCCCGTACAGAAAGTCATTTACAGGTGAAGAACTGGATCTATGAATTCATTAATCTGAGCATTCCGATGCAAAAGATGTGTAAGGAAAGTGAAATGGGCGGATCACACTGTAACCAGGAAGTGCTTGCACGACTGGCTCAGCTCAATCCACAACCAAGCGAGAATA
>JANMOR010000096.1:0-3730 GCA_031369435.1 Chitinophagaceae bacterium | reverse complement strand
TTGCATTGAAAGCAATAGTGAGGTCTTCGCCATCATACTGGCATTTCATTCTTTCATCTCCTTCAAAACTAAAATCAACATCCTGGGCAGTCAACTCCAGTTCGCTGCCGGCAATGGCAAGCGCCACCTGGTTGGTGCTTTTATTACTGAAAATACTTACACGGCGCAATGCTCCCTGGAAGTCATTTTTGTTTACCGTTAATTTATACGGGTTATCAGTTGGTATTACCACTTTGTAATCAGGAAAACGGGCATCAATCAACCGGCAACTCATTTGCGTGGTGCCATGTTTTACAAAAAGATGATTGCTGTTGTAGCTGATAGAAATTTCATCTTCATTAAATGGTAATGCAGTTTTTAAAAGCGTAAGCGGTTTTTTAGGAACAATAAATGAATCACTCTTCGGACAACTTACATCTGTTCTTTTATACCGCACAAGTCTGTGTGCATCGGTAGCCACGGTTTGCATTCCTTTTTTATCAAGTTCAAAGAATACACCAGTCATTGCTGGACGCAGATCATCATTGCTTACAGCAAACAAGGTTTTGTTGATTGCAGTTACCAGTGCAGAGGATGTTGTGGTAAAGGAAGTAGTGTCATCTGCAACAGGTTCTTTCGGAAAGTTATCCGGATTTTCACCCATCACTTTATACTTACCGTTATCGCTGGTAATTTCAACTGCAAAGTTCTTATCAATATTAAATGTCAATGGCTGATCGGGTAAATTCTTTAATGTATCCATCAAAATTCTTGCAGGAATACAAACACGGCCATTGTCTTTGGCTTCAATATCCATATGGATCTTCATCACTGTTTCAAGGTCAGTAGCAACAGCAGTGAGTTTGTTCTTATTGATCTCAAACAAAAAATCTTCGAGAATAGGCAACACGGTATTGGCATTGATAACACCGTTGATCTGTTGCAGTTGTTTCAGTAAAGCCGAAGACGAAACGATAAACTTCATAAGACTGTTCTGATTTATAGCGTGGAAGATAATGAATAATTACCTGTTAAAGCTGCAAGATAAGGGTTAAATTATCAACTTATTTTCTGAAAATGAAGCTGCTTTTTAATCCTTAAAAGAAGCATTTCATTTTAATAGATCAAACTGTACGGCTCTTCAAACTGAAAGCCGGGGGCATGCTGTTTCTTCAATAACAATTACTTTTGCGCTTTCTTATAACTGCAGCAAATGAAACTATCTCAACTATCCGAAACATTAGTAGGTTCTGAAATTGTAAAGCTGGGCAACCAGATCAAAGAACGTATCCGGCATGGAGAACACATTTACAATTTCACGATTGGTGATTTTGACAGTACTGTTTTTCCTATTCCGCAGGAATTGGAGCATTTGATTGTTGAAGCGTATAAAAATAATTTCACTACTTACCCGGCAGCGGAGGGTATTATTGAATTAAGACAAAGTGTTGCTCATTTTTTAAAAGAAAGAGAAGGATTGGATTACAGCGTCAATGAAATTCAGATTGCCGCTGGTGGCCGTCCGTTGATCTATTCCATCTTCAGAGCCCTTGTTGATAATGGAGATAAAGTAATCTATGCAGCACCATCCTGGAACAATAACCACTACACACATTTCAACGGAGCACAGCATATTGTTATTGAGGCAACACCTGGAAATAACTTTATGCCAACGGCTGAAGAAATAAAACCACATTTGAAAGGAGCAACATTACTTTGTTTATGCACACCGCAAAACCCAACTGGAACCATGTTTCCTAAAGTGGAGTTAGAAAAAATTTGTGACCTGATCCTGGAAGAAAATAAAAACAGGCAAGCCCATGAGAAAAAACTTTTTCTCATGTTCGACCAGATGTACTGGACATTAACTTTTGGTGACAATGAACATTACAATCCTGTAACCTTACGTCCTGCAATGAAAGAACTAACTGTATTTGTTGATGGCATCAGTAAGGTGTTTGCAGCAACAGGAGTAAGGGTGGGCTGGGCTTTTGGCCCGGAGCTGATCATTTCAAAAATAAAAGCCATCCTTTCGCATATAGGTGCATGGGCACCCATGGCCGAACAAAAAGCAACGGCCAATTATTTATTGCAGCATGAACATATTGACCGTTATCTCATCAACTTTAAAAAAGAAATTGAATACCGGCTGGTTGAAATTTCAAAAGGTATTACCCAATTAAAAGAAGAAGGTTTCAATATAGATGTATTGTCGCCACAGGGAGGTATTTATCTTACCATCAAAGTTGATCTTACAGGAAAGAAAAAAAACGACGGTACCATCCTTGAAGTTCAGGCAGATGTAACACAATATTTATTGGATGAAGCAAAGCTGGCCATTGTTCCTTTCTATGCATTTGGTGCTGAGAAAAATTCTCCCTGGTATCGCTTAAGTGTTGGCACTTGCCGTAAAGAAGAGATCCCTGAATTTTTAGGAAAGCTGAAAGAAGCAATGATGAAGTTGAGTTAATAGAAACACGGATGACGCAGATTTGGGCGGATACGAATAAATTTCTATCTGATGTATTCGACGAAGAGAAAAACAGTCTTCATCTAATTATATCCGTGTCATCAGCGTTTCTATCCTTATCGTTTAATTCGGAAGGTTTTATTTTTATCAGCAATGAGTAACTGTCCTTCATACAACATTTCAACGGCTGTTCTGCTGCAACATTCATTTGTACAAAATGTTTTCACCAGCATATACTGAAGTGGTTCATTTTTAATTTGAATAGCCATAGTATCAGCAGCCAGAAGGGTACGTAAAACATTGCTGTTGCTATCGGTCCACAAATTTACTTCACGGTAAGGTGAATTATTTTTTACATAGAGTTTAATATCAGCAGGGGTAATTGTTGGGTTGCTGCCGAATACCAAATCCTTCCCTGTTGTTTTATCTAGTAAAGAAAAACTAAAATGACTCCAGTATGCAACGCATACAACAGCTGCACATATTGGCGATGGACCGCAATCATAATGTGCCTGTTCCTCTTCCTTGTTACAGGAAAAAAAGAGGAAACAAACCATCAGCACAGAAAGAAAGATCCTGTTCATACCTTCATGACTCAAAAACCAGTACAACCGCTGCATGCATATTGAAACAATCCGTGAATATAGCCTGTCAAAACCGGGAGCGGAGGAAACACTTCCCTTTGGCCCGGATGTAATTGTATTTAAAGTAAACAACAAAGCTTTTTTATTATTACCGCTTGATACAGAAGACCTGCGCTTCAATGTAAAATGTGATCCCGAGCTGGCGCTTGAATTAAGAGAACAGTATAGTTGTGTATTGCCCGGCTATCATATGAATAAAAAACACTGGAATACAATTGTTGTGGATGGTTCCGTTGCATCAAAGTTTATCAAAGAATGGATTGATCATTCTTATGAGTTAGTGAAAGAGAAGAAAAAAAAGTAAACAAATTATAGCTGATAGCAACACATTGAAATTTTTTCAGCAGCATTTCTATAAGCAATCATTATACTTTCGGCAATTGATAACCATTATGATAATTGCTCATTAAATATTCTTTATTGATGTCTTTATCTGTGAACATTCCTTTTTCTTTATTCCAGTTTAATTTTTGTTTACTGCGGTAAGCAATATTTCCCATTTGAGAAACTGTTGCTACATGAGCACCTGCTTCAATGGGGCATTTAAGCTCTTCATATTTACGTGAACGAACAGTGCCGATAAAATTTTCCCAATGTTTATCCAATCCATTATCAACCGATTTGGCAAAAGGCACTA
>JANMOR010000092.1:0-1658 GCA_031369435.1 Chitinophagaceae bacterium | reverse complement strand
GTAATAATAAAACCACTGCAATTGCCAATGGATAAAATTCTTCTGCATAACGGGCAAAGCTGCTGGTTTCAATTTTTGATTTTTCCAGTTGATCAATTTCTGTATAAATAGTTGAGAGACTTTCATTGTCTTTTGCACGGAAATAGCTGCCGCCGGTTTCACGTGCAATTTCACGAAGCAGTTTTTCATCAATGTTCACCTTTTCCATGCTTCTTACTACTCCGGCATTTGTTTGCTGGGGCATAGCTGCATAACCTTCGGTACCCATACCGATGGTATATACTTTAATGTTGAAAGCCTTTGCAATTTCTTTTGCTGTGTTTGGGGGAATCAACCCACCATTGTTTTCACCATCAGTTAAAAGAATAATGATCTTAGTTTTTGATTTACTTTTTTTCAACCGTTCAACACTTGTTGCCAATCCCGAACCAATGGCAGTACCATCTTGTAAAATTCCGCTGCGTACGGCATAGATCTGGCTTTTCAACGCAGCATGATCAGTTGTAATGGGGCACTGAGTAAATGGTTCACCTGAAAAGATTACCAGTCCGATCCTGTCTGTTTTTCTTGAATCTACAAAATCGGCCGCCACTTTTTTCATGGCCTCCAGTCGGTTGGGTGTAAAATCTTCTGCCAGCATACTGCCGCTAACGTCCATACAGAGTATAATATCAATTCCTTCACCTTCTATTCTTTCTTCATTGCTACGGCTTTGAGGTCTTGCAATGGCGATGATTAATAATGCCAATGATAGTAACCGCAAAACAAATGGCAAATGGCGTAAAAAAGTTTTTGCATCAACCAGTTTCTTGTGTGTACTCAATGATGATACAGTAATGGAAGATGTTGACTGCTTACTTTTAAATATGTACCAACCAATGAGTAAGGGCAATACCAATAATAGCCACAACAGGTATGGATAAGCAAATACAATATGTTGATACCAATCGTTAAGCATCCGGGTTCAGTTCTTTATCTGATTTTTTAATTAGTTGTTCCATCTCATCCAATGCAGTTGCACATTCCTGTTTTGCAGCATTAAATTTTGCAAACTTTACAGCATCACCCAATCTTAATATTTGAATGATGGCAATTAAGCGGTCATGTAACAGATATGACTTCAGTTCAATGGCTGTTTCATCTGTTGTGAGTTTTGTAAATGGCTGGCGCAGACTTCGTTCAAAATAACGTTTTACAGCCTGGGACAAATCAGAGAAGTTTTGTTTTTGTTCCAACTGTGTATCCCAGCTTTGCTGTTTTAATTGTTCAATGATCAGTTGAAAATCTTCGAGTGCTGAGTATTTTGAACCTTCTTCAATAACCTTTAGCTGTTTTTTCTTCCATCGTCTGAATAAAATGATTAAAATGATGAGGCTCAACACAGCAGCTGCAGCAACTGCATAACCAATCCATTTATCAAACGCATCTACTTCAATGATTGGTTTTACATCATTCAATATCTGGCTGCCGGTAGTATCATACTCAACTAAAATTTCTTTAGCCGGAAATTTCAGCAGTTGTGATTTTTCGTTCACATTCGATGGAACAAGGACTGTTATATTATCAATCACCCACAAACCACTGTCAAAACTGCTGACGGTTATTTCCCGTTTGAGCTGATCGCTTGTATCAAAACTTACATATTCAAAATGGGGAAT
>JANMOR010000085.1:0-5338 GCA_031369435.1 Chitinophagaceae bacterium | reverse complement strand
AGAATATTATTAGCTAATGCATTTCTTTTGAGCGAAGCAAAAAAACCCGGACCAACCTGTAAGCCTACAGAATAAACAAACAGGATTAAACCAAACTCTTTTAAAAAATGTTCGGTTCCTTTATCAATTTCAATGCCGGCAAAAGATAGCAAAAGCCCGGTAAACAATACCCATGTAACGCCTAATGAAACGCCTGCAATTTTTACCCGTCCCATCCATATACCAAGGGCTATGACTAAACCATAGATGACTACAGATTGTGCTATAGATGTTTGCAGAAAAAGTGAACGGAGCCAATCCATCATGAACGGTGCAGGTTAAGCAGAACTGAATAAAACGGTGCCGGCTCATTGAACCAGCACCGATATGGAAGTTGAAAGATAAATATTACAGCATTGAAAACCTATCCTATTTCAGGTTGAAGACCCCAATGTTCAGGTGAACGCCACAAAGCAGATAACAATAATTCACGCATGCATAAAAATTCTTTTGGAAGTTTATCGTACATCCTTTCAAACAATTCTTCATGCGAAAGCAATTCCTGTTTGCCCGGTTCACGATCAATGGTCATGATTTCATTGAACTTTTCTTTTGTAAAACTTTCTAATCCTTTCCATTCAATGTCTTCATAACGTGGCATCCAGCCAATAGGACTTTCTACTGAAGAGGCAGTTCCCCTGATACGTTCAACAATCCATTTCAACACACGGATATTATCACCAAAGCCCGGCCAGATAAAATTTTTATTTTCATCTTTTCTAAACCAGTTGACTGCAAATATTCTTGGAGCGTTGGGCAGATCCCGTCCAAACTGTAACCAATGATTTACATAGTCGCCAATATGATACCCTATAAAAGGAAGCATGGCAAAAGGATCCCTGCGCACTTTTCCTATTTCACCAAAAGCAGCGGCTGTCATTTCACTGCCCATGGTGGTGGCAAGGTACACACCAAAATTCCAGTTGAATGATTGGTATACTAATGGAATCACTGAACTTCTGCGTCCGCCGAAAATAAAACCTTCAACATGAACTCCTTCGGGATTATCCCACTCAGGATCAATAGCAGGATTTTGATAAGCCGGTGCAGTAAAACGGGAATTGGCGTGAGCTGCAGGGTTGCCACTGTTTTTATCATAAGGCTTTCCATGCCAGTCAGTCAATCCATCGGGCACTTCTTTTGTTAATCCTTCCCACCACACATCTTTATCAGGTGTAAGAGCCACATTTGTAAAAATGGTATTGGCCCTGATGCTTTCCATTGCATTGGGATTGGTTTTGAAATTAGTTCCCGGCGCCACTCCAAAATAACCTGATTCAGGATTAATAGCGAACAAGCCGCCATCTTTTCCTTTATGAATCCATGCTATATCATCACCAACTGTTGTGATCTTCCATCCGTCAAATTCTTTGGGAGGAATCATCATGGTAAAATTGGTTTTACCACAGGCACTCGGGAACGCAGCTGCAACATATGTTTTTTGCTGATCGGGCGACTCAACTCCCATGATGAGCATATGTTCTGCCAGCCAGTTTTCTTCTCTTCCCATCACAGATGCAATACGAAGTGCAAAACATTTTTTACCCATCAATGCATTACCGCCATAACCGCTTCCGTAAGAAATAATCATCCGTTCATCAGGAAAATGAGAGATGTATTTAACCGTGGGGTTGCAGGGCCAGCTAACATCCGGCTCCAAACCTTTCAATGGAGCACCAACAGTGTGTACACATTTTACAAATCCATTCTTTTCGATATAAGGCAAAATTGTTTCGCCCATCCTCGTCATAATATGCATATTCACCACCACATATTCTGAGTCGGTTATTTGTACACCATATCTTGAATAAGAAGATCCAACCGGTCCCATACAAAAAGGAATCACATACATGGTTCTTCCTTTCATGGCGCCGGTGAGTAAAGGTTGTAAAACCGTTTTCATTTCTTCAGGGGCCATCCAGTTGTTGGTAGGACCTGCATCTGCTTTCCGTCGACTGCAGATAAATGTTTTGTCTTCCACACGGGCCACATCACTGGGATCGCTGAAGCAGGCAAAACTGTTGGGTCTTTTTTCCGGATGAAGAGGGATAAACGTTCCTTTTTGAACCAATAGATTACAAAGGGAATCGTATTCCTTTTTTGATCCGTTACAATAATAAACGAGGTCGGGATCCAGTAACTCTGCCATTTGCTCAACCCATTTGTTGAGGTTGCTGTCGGGTATAGCCGAATCGCTTGTAAAAAAAGTACTTTGCTGTAGCATAGCTTTTAATTAAAAGAGTAAATAAAAATGGCAGGCAATTGTTAAGAGGAATAAATAGAAGGGGCAATCGAATGAATAAAGATGAAACAGGAGGGTTGAATAAACCATGATTAAATACAGTAAAAAGCATGACCGTGATCAGCAGCTTTTCCATTTTCAGCTCATCTCTGGTTTTATCCTGTGAGCAGGTAAACGTAACTTGCGCCCATGCAAGATTATTTACATGGATTGAACGAGCGGCAGATAGAAGCAGTGTTGCACATGAATGGTCCGTTGATGATTGTGGCTGGCGCAGGCAGTGGTAAAACAAAAGTGCTCACCACACGTATTGCACATTTAATGGCGCAGGGTGTTGATGCATTTAATATACTGGCATTGACTTTTACCAACAAGGCTGCTAAAGAAATGAAAGAACGGGTGGAACATATTCTTGGTAACCACGAAGCAAGAAATTTATACATCGGTACTTTTCATAGTGTGTTTGCACGGATACTGCGGAGCGAAGCAACGAAGATGGGCTATCCATCGAACTTCACCATTTATGATACAGATGATGCAAAGAGTGTGATCAAAACAGTGATCAATGAAATGAACCTCGATGATAAACATTACAAACCATCTACTGTTTATAATCGCATCTCCTCAGCCAAGAATGCATTGGTAGGTCCCGCAGAGTATGCAACAGATTATCATATTCAGCAGGAAGATATGCGAAGCAACCGCCCCGCTATTGCACAGATCTTTGATGCATATGCCAAACGTTGTTTTAAAAACGGGGCCATGGATTTTGATGATCTGCTCATTAAGTTTTATGAGTTGCTGAAAAATTTTCCTGACAGTTTAAGTAAGTATCAACGCAAGTTTAAATACATCATGATTGATGAGTACCAGGATACCAATCCTGCGCAGTACGAGATCATCAAGCTGCTTGGTGCCATGCACGAAAATGTTTGTGTGGTGGGCGACGATGCACAAAGTATTTACAGTTTCCGTGGTGCAACCATTGAAAATATTTTAATGTTCCAGAAAGATTATGATGATGTGAAAGTGGTAAAGCTGGAACAGAACTACCGCAGCACTCAAAGTATTCTCAAGGTAGCTAACGAAGTAATCAGCAATAATAAAAACCAGATTGAAAAAGTATTGTTCACTGAAAATGCAGAAGGTGAAAAGATACGGTTGATCAGAACCATGACGGATAATGAAGAAGGTAAATTTGTTGCTGATACCATCCAGGAACAGAAACTCCGCAATCATTACCGCAATAAAGATTTTGCTATTCTGTATCGTACCAATGCACAGAGCCGTGCATTTGAAGAAAGTTTGCGCCGCATGAACATTGCTTATATTATTTATGGCGGCATCAGTTTTTATCAACGCAAAGAGATCAAGGATTTTATTGCTTATTTACGTTTGATGGTGAACCCGAGAGATGAAGAAGCATTGAAACGCATTATTAATTTTCCTGCACGAGGTATTGGTAAAACAACCATTGATAAATGTGTGTTGTATGCCAATGAACAAAATATCAGCATGTGGGATGTGCTCACAAGAGCGGCACAGTTTGGTTTCAAAGCAGGCACACTGGAAGCGATTGATGGTTTTGTGATCATGATCAAAAGTTTTGCCAGCATGTTACAAAAGCATAACGCATATGAAGTAGCCATACATGTGGGCAAGCAAACAAACATCGTTAAAGAATTATTCAATGATAAGAGTACAGAAGGGTTGCAGCGTTATGAAAATATCCAGGAATTATTGAACTCTATTAAAGAGTGGGTAGATGATACACAGAACAGGACCCAGATAGATGAAGATGGGATTGTAATAGAAAGCCCCGGCCCCCTTCCCAACCTTCCCCCGGAAGGGGAAGGAGCGCCAACTCCACAGCCCTCACTTTTCAACGACTCAAATAATAATGCAGACTCTCCGACAGGCGAGCCAATGAGTGATGGCACTCCCCTCTTGAGAGGGGTTGGGGGTGTGTCAATTGGTGTTACAGATTTAGGGAGCTACTTACAACAAATCACTTTACTAACCGATGCTGATAATAAAGATCCCAATTCAGACAGTGTGAAATTAATGACCATCCATGCGGCCAAAGGATTAGAGTTTAGCTGTGTGTTTGCTGCCGGATTGGAAGAGTTATTATTTCCCAATGCCATGAGCATTAATACAAGGGAAGAGCTGGAAGAAGAACGACGTTTATTTTATGTAGTGATCACAAGGGCAAAAACAAGACTATGGATTACGTATGCCAATACCCGGTATAAGTTCGGGCAGATTGTACAAAATGATCCGAGCCGTTTTTTAGATGAATTACCTGAAGAATATATTGACCGGAGTTTTGCAGGTGGCGGTATGAAAAATCAAAGTTCATTCAGCAGTGGTTCTGCATTTGAACGGATGAGCGGATGGGGCAACCGTTCCAATAACGATGAAGCGGCGAGGGCAGAAAAAAAATATGGTGCACCTCCCGGTAAAAAAACGTCAACACCCACTTATTTAACACCCTCCAACCGGCAGCAAACGGTTGAACATAAACCGGCTGCTGATTTTGTGGCAAGCGATACCAGCAATTTACAGGAAGGACAAAAAGTAGAACACCAGAAATTCGGTTTTGGTGAAGTGATCAAAATGGAAGGCAGCGCACACAATCCTATTGCAACAGTGAAGTTTGAATTGAATGGTGAAAAGAAAATTATGCTGAACTATGCTAAGCTGAGGATCATTGAATAATTATTTCAACGCATTCTTCAACGCTTCAACGGTTTTCTTTTCGTTACCAATAAAGATTTTGTTGTTGAGAATTGTAACCGGTCGTTTGAGAAACGTATCTTCTGTAAGAATATAATTTTTATAATCTTCTTCGGTGAGTTGTTTATCCTTTAGACCAAGCTCTTTATATTTTAAAGCACGGCGACTGAACAATGCTTCATAAGAACCGGCCAGCTTTTTCATTTCTTCGAGTTGTTTGGTTGTGATCTTTTCTTCACGGATATTCTGCATGTCAACTCCTGCCTTATCAATCTTTGTTTCTTTAATAATAGCCTGGCAGGTGGTACAACTGGCCAG
>JANMOR010000042.1:0-3161 GCA_031369435.1 Chitinophagaceae bacterium | reverse complement strand
ACACGAAATAATAAAAATGAAAACAAAGCAATGAACAAAGCTGATGTAAGATTATAGCTCATGGCCGTTCCAAGTGGAAGATGTAAAATGCAATACAGCAAAGTATATAAAGCAATCGTGCCCATCAATCCACGAAAGATGAGACGGGGAAGTTTGCCGCCATGATTCACGGGTCTTCTGTTGGCGAAACTTATAGCCAATACAATCAACCCAACAATGTTTCGCCAGAAAACCAATTGACCTGCATTAAAACTTCCTTTCAATGCTTTGGCTGCCCCGCCCATTATTGAAAACCCCAATGCCGCCAGCAACATGAAAAGAATACCACGATATGTAGGAGAAATCTTCATTTTGAATACTCAACACAGAGAAAAGGAGTTACAGAGTAACACAGAATTTTCTCAGTGTTACTCTGTTTCTCTGCTACTCTGTGTTTAAAATATTAATCAGCAATGTTTTTATTAAACCTTGGTATTAAATAAATTTCTTTTTGTCTTCCACCTATATAACGAAATCCGTTCTCATCAAAATAACCATCCTGCTCCAGCATGATGCGGATACTTTTTTTCCATTCAGGAATATCTGTTGCTGCGTTTAATTCAATGCTGTAAGCTGTTCTGTAATTCATGGGAAAGTCGCCGGCACCGGGCACTCCGCCCTGCTGATCCCATAATCCAATGGTTGGACCGGCTGCATGTCCATGAAAACCTAACGGATGTGTATAGATGGTTGCAGCAATATTTTCTTTCTTTGCCTGTGCCAGTGCATCAGCCAGTATTTGATTGCCTGTTTTGCCTTGTTTGAATTGTGAAGTAAGAATATCCTGTAAACGATTTGCTTTTGCAAATGCTTCACGAATTGTTTTTGGAACTTCTGTTTCACCTGGTTTTAAAACATAAGCATGCTCCTGCACATCGGTATTCAATCGCAGATAAGTAATGCCGATATCTACATGCAATAAGTCGCCGGGTTGAATCACATCTTCTTCGGGTCGGTTAGAAAAGTTTCTTAAATGTTCAAAACTTTGCGGATCGTTTCGTTGCACAGACACTGATGGATGAAACCATGTATCATAACCAAGGCTCCTGATCTTTTCACGAAACCACCACACCACATCATCGGTTGTAGTAATGCCGGGTGTAATTACTTTTTCTGAAAATCCTTCTTCTATAATTTTTCTTGTAGCGTAGATCAATTGCGGATAGATCTGCATCTCCCGTTGGGTTCTTGTCTCCAGCCAGTTCACGGCAAGTGTTTCAGCACTCACCACTTTTGATTTAAATGTTGACGGAAGTTTTTGCATGAACTCATTATGATCTGTTACATCCATTCCATCAGCATGGTTATGATATGTTGATGTATTGATGCCGATCTTCTTTGGGTTCCTTGTGTTGATTATATCCATCACCGCATCCCATTGATTCGGAAACTTCTGCATATCCCATGATGCTTTTATGTTTTCTCCAACATTATAACGTGCAACGGCCAGTTTTTCAATTGTCTTTTTTTCACTGTTATAATAAAACACAAGAATGGTTCTGCGTCGTGCAGAAAGCCAGGTAGCAGGCAGCATGGTTTTCAAAACCGGATCTTCATTGTATTCTCTTGAAACTATTACCCACAGATCGATACCATTTCGTTCCATCAGCACAGGTAACAAATTATTGAACCGATCGGCCAGTATCTCATCAATCACTTTGGCCTGTTCCCGTAAAGGAAGAACCTGGGCAGATGCATCATGAAATAAACTGATAAACAGGAGGAAGCCGAGCAGTGTCCGCATAACCTTATTTTTATGCCGAATGTAATACAGGAATATTGATGTGTGAGAGATAAAAAGACAAATGGAAGGAAAAGCCGTTAAATGGATTTTTATATTATCTTCGCAAATCTTCTACAAAAGAAAAGGTCAACTGTAGAAACAGCTGACCGTTAACGATTGCTTGCCATATAAAAAAAGAGTTCTTTCGATTTTGTTACAGCTTTCGCTGTAAATCAACCCGGCCGTTAATGATACTTGCTCTACGATTGCTTGCCATATAATTTTTCAAGCCTGATTGATGATGTAAAAGTAACCATGTGCTACCTGCACATCAAATCAAATAGCTCCTGTTTTTATGATGGCAAAGTCCGTCAAAAACAGGAAGATGCTTGTTGATAAAGGCTTTCACGAAATAAAAATATTATGGCCAACCGATTTTCAGATACATTATTTCAATTGGTTCACTCACTGGAAAAAGCAGAAAAACGACATTTTAAACTCTATATCAAACGAAGTTCATCTAAAGAAGACCTCAAAATCATCCAGCTTTTCGACGCACTGGATAAAATGCAGGAGTATGATGAAAACACAATACTTAAAAAATTAACCGATAACAGCAAAACCAAGCTGGCGAACCTTAAAACGCATTTATATAAAGAACTTCTTGCCAGTTTACGGTTACTTAAAACCGGTGAAAATGTTGATTTGCAGTTAAGTGAACACCTCGACAATGCCCGCCTGCTTTATAATAAAGGATTGAAGCAACAAAGTTTACGCATCATTGAAAAAGCAAAAGAAGTAGCAAGGGCCAATCAAAAGTTCAATACACTGGTGCAGTTGATTTCATTAGAAAAGAAAATAGAAATCCTGCACATTACCCGAAGCACAACTGAAAAAACAGAAAAAATGGCGGAAGAAGCTTTGGAAGTAAGCAGCCATATTGATCGTGTAACAAGGTTTTCGAATCTTGCTTTATTGCTTTACCGCTGGTATGTAATTAACGGGCATGCAAGAAATGAAGAAGATGAAAAAGACATCAAAGTTTTTTTTAAAGATTACTTGCCGAAAGATCTTACACTTGTAAGTGGCTTTTATGAAAAATTATATCTCTATCAAAGCTATTGCTGGTATGCATTCATCCGACAGGATTTTTTAATGTATTACCGCTATGCACAAAAGTGGGTTGATCTGTATGAAGAAAATCCATTTCTTAAAACAGTTGAAACGGGTCATTATATTAAGGGCATGCATACATTACTGAATGCTCATTTTGATCTGCGTAATTTCCAGAAGTTTGATCTGGCATTGAAACAGTTTGAAGATTATGCAAAGACACAGGAAGCCAATATTCATGATAACTTCCGTACACATACTTCTATTTATATCAACAGTGCCAAAA
>JANMOR010000771.1:0-3897 GCA_031369435.1 Chitinophagaceae bacterium | reverse complement strand
GTCCCAGAAAATGACTTTTTTGTTGCCCAATTTGTTTTTTGCCAGCGTGGGTCCGAGGTGATCGCGGAGGAAAGCCGTTTCTTCTTCCGCTGTATAAATACATGATTCCCAACGCTGTGTAGCCATCGGTTCATTCTGAATACTGATACCCCAAACAGGCATTCCTTCTTTTTCATACTCCTTAATAAACTTTGTATAATATAAAGCCCAGCTGCTGTAAAACTCAGGTTTTAGTTTACCACCATGTAATACATCATTATTATCCTTCATAAAAGCCGGCGGGCTCCATGGACTTGCATACAAATTCAGCTTACCTCCCGCTGCCTGCATGGCTTCTTTAATAAAAGGAATTTTAAATTTCCTGTCGTGTTCAATGTTGAATGTTTTTAATTCCTTATCGCCTTCCTGTACATAGGTATATGAATCACTGCTGAAATCGCAACTGTTGATATTAGTTCGGGCAACAGTATATCCAATCCCATCCTCTTTATCGAAATAAGCTTTTAAAAATTCCTGTTGTCTTTCTTTTGGAAGTTTATAAAATGTTTCTGCACTTGCATCGGTTAAGGCAGCACCAATGCCAAAATAACTTTGAAATGTTTTGGATGGATCAACAAAAACAATCACTTCATTTTCAAACGGCTGACCTTTTGCTTTAAATTCAACTGTATCTGTAGCTGTGAGCCTGAGAGTAGTACTATCAGCAGTAGTATAAGCAATTACTTTTTTACCATCTGTTGAAAAACCAGCAGCAGCCGGAGTTGTTGCTTTTTCTTTTCTCTCAGTACAAGAGATAAAAAGCAGCATTGTAACAGCTATCATTAATTTATTCATTATATCCAGTTTTGTTTAAAACATTACCAGGTGTACGTTCCTACTGCACCTGCAGCCAATGAAGTAAACACCCATTTATTTTTATATTTAATATTAAAGCCTGCGGCAGTAGCGCCATCGTTTACAACAATCAACACTTTCTTTCCAGTTGTTGTAAGGAAGGCTGCATTCGATAAATCAGTTAACTCATTGCTTGCAATACGCTTTGAACCTGCGGGAATAAATTTGGAAGCATGACCCATAATATAATAACTCACATTGCGGCTGTAATTAGAGCCGCTGATCGTTAAAGCTCCTTTACATTCTGTACAGCCCCCTGGTGTGTGCGGACCGAATGCAGGATCATTTGCCAGATTCCATTGCAGTGCGATTTTACTCCAGTTGCGCATGGAACCAATGACTACATTTTTTACATTCCATTTCAGATCGCCATCAAAGCTTGATTTACTTCCTGTCCATTGTTCAGTGAAGTACAAATTTTTATCGGGGTGTGCATTGTACACAGTTGATAAGGCGCTGACGTTGCCAGCATATAAATGAAATGCTGAGCCATCAATATATTGTTTAGCTGCAGGATCATTCAATATGGCAATAGGATAACCGGGATTATCGCAATTATGATCCCAGATAATAATTTTTGTTGTGATACCCGCTGTTTGAAATGCAGGGCCAAGGTGATTCTTAATAAAATCGGCCTGTTGCAATGCAGACATAACCATGCTTGGATTATTGCCCCCATGCTGCGGTTCGTTTTGTATAGTGATTGCATTGATGGGAATTCCTTTTGCCTGCATTTGCTGAATATACTTTACAAAGTATTTTGCATAAACGCTGTAATACTGTGGTTGCAAACTTCCACCAACAGAACTGCCATTATCTTTCATCCACACCGGTGCACTCCATGGCGAGCCCATGATTTTAATATTGGGATTGATGGCAAGAATTTGTTTGAGAACTGGTATGAGATCAACCGTGTCCTGCGACAAAGTGAAATTGGCTAAAGTTGGATCTGTTTGTCCCGTTGGCATATCATCATAACTGAAAACAGCTGCGTCGAGATCGGAAGCGCCGATACTAATGCGGATGTAACTGCTGCTGATTGCATTACTGCCATTGCCGAAAATTTCATTCAGCAATGTTGCAGATTCTGCTGTACCCATTCGCTTAATAAGAAAAGCGCTGCCGCCTGTTAAGGTATATCCGAAACCATCTACCGTTTGATAAGTGACGGCAGAATCAACATCAATATTTGAATAACTGTTGGCAACAGTTCCAAAAGAAAGTACACCTGTTTGCTTTTGCAACAGTACTGACTGATCACCTTTCGTCAAATAAAAATCAACTTCATTAACAGGTGTTACAATTGGTGGCTCAGGGTTATTAGTTGATTTCTTTGAACAATCCCCAAAAACAAAAACTGTAAACACAAAAAATACTGATAAAAATATATTTGCTTTCATTTCATAAGTTTTATAACGTCAATAATTATTCCTGTTGTTTATAAAACAGCAACGGGCTGTTATTCCTGGCTATGACCATGATTTTTTGATTCCCCTGATAATTCAGCCATTTGATATCCCTTGTTTCTCCTTCAACTTTTTCAATAGAAGTATGGGTGATAAATTTTTTTGTTCGCACATCAAATGAAAATGTTGTTGGGAGTAATGCATCGTATCTTCCTTCATAGGGTATTACTCCGTAAAAATTTCCACCTGCCACCCAGCTATTGCTTCCACTAATCATTGTATTGGCAAAAGAAAAAACAGGCGCTAACTGTAATTCTTCGGGCAGTTCCATCTTTGTAAAAATTCCTTTTCCATCATTTATGAAGCAGGTAGAACTGAGTGTTTCAGCTTTTAACTCCTTATAGTTTGCAAACAAATCATAAAACATATACTGAACGGTTTTACCAGCCACATCACTGTAGTTGAGATATACTTTTTTCAAAACGGGCAACGGCCTTTCCAATTCATCCTTTGCAAGAAATGTGTATTCATTTTTATCTACCGTATAAGCCATTACCTGCTCCACCGATCCATTCCTGTCAAAATCTTTTACATACAATTTCAACGGACCATTTTTGCCTGCATATAATTTTGAATTATGCCCCCAGTTGCCAGCAAGTATATCAATAAACCCATCGCCATTAACATCAGTTGTGTAAACTGTTTGCCACAACCCGGTTGATTGCACTATATCATTAGCAATAAAGATGCCCTTATTGTTCATAAATATTTTAACCGGCATCCATTCTCCTGCTACAATTAAATCTTCCCATCCATCTTTATTTACATCAGCAAAGGAAGAGCTTGTAACCATTCCAAGGCTATCCAATTTTATTACCCCAGCTGCTGCTTGTTTGAAAGTTCCCTTCCCATCATTCAATAATAAAGAAGAAGGTTGTGCAACGCCAAATTGTTTGGCATCAGCAAGTCCGCCTAAAAATAAATCTGTATCGCCATCATGATCTATATCAGCCACACTTACACAGGATTTGTTTTTCAACATAACCGGCAAAGCATTTTCAGCTAACTTAAAATGTCCTTTACCGTCATTGATATATAAATGATCTGAAAGATTTGCATCGCCATCATAATATTCGTATCCGCCACTTACAACGTACAAGTCAGGAAATGAATCATTATTTGCATCAAAAAAAACAGCATCTACATCTTCACTTAACCTTGCCTGGCCAAATACTGTTGTATCTGAACTACTGAACTTTCCATTTTTTGTTTGTATCATTAATTGACCCGGCTGACCTGATGCACCACACACATAAAAATCATCAAGCCCATCTTTGTTTACATCAGCTACTGCAAGTTTAGGTCCACGTGTAGATTGCTGATGTGGTAACAGGTATTGTTTGTTGAAATCTAAAAAATCATTTTCTGTGTGCCTCCAGTTGAAGCCAACAAGATTGCTGATATCCTTGTAAGGTTGCTGAAGAGGAGGAAAAAAAAGTTGATGATTAAATACACCACCAGCATCTGTTTGCTTAACCTGCATATATCCTTTGGCCGGCACATTTTTCATTACCTGGTATTTTTGATTGGGCCAAAC
>JANMOR010000012.1:0-4152 GCA_031369435.1 Chitinophagaceae bacterium | reverse complement strand
GGAAATGAATATGGCGAAGACCTGTTGAAGAAACATTATAAGGAAGTAAAACATTGAGAGTTCTTTTCTTGTACTTGTTTTTAACAATTGATTGATCTTTATTTTTAATCACGAAAATCTTACAACGGCACAGGAGTTAACATTGTCTTCTCCCACTCTGCATATTTTCTTTTTAATTGTTGAAACAGAGAAGGATTTGCAGATTTCAAATCATTCTTTTCGCCCGGGTCATCAACAAGATTAAATAAAAATTCTCCTTCTTTTTTTTGCAGGTATTTCCAGCTGCCATTACGAATGGCTTTTTCTTTATTTTCCTGGAAGAGGCGCCAGTAAAATGTGCGGTCGGTTATTTTTTTCTTTCCTGTTAACACAGGTAAGAGGTTCATGCCATCTAACGGAAATGCAGGATCTGGATTTGCCTTTGCAATAGCAAGAATAGTTGCTGTCCAGTCCATGGTTATAGCTGTTTGTTGGGTTACTGTGTTGGATGGAATAACTCCTGTCCATCTTATAAATGCAGGGACCCTGATTCCTCCTTCCAATAATTGTTGCTTCATACCACTATACATGCCCATATCAGAAAATTCTTCACCGCCATTATCACTGGTAAAAATCACAACAGTATTTTCGGCCAGGTATGCATCATCAAGTGTTTTCATAATTCTTCCTATTGCCTCATCCAGGCTCTTCATCATGATAGCATATTTTTCTTTACTCCCTCCCCTGTGCCAGTTGAGTGTATCAGGATAAGGCTGATCACCCGGTGCCTGCCATGGCCAATGCGGTGCATTAAATTGTACACTCAGGAAAAAAGGCTTGTCATGTTGTTGATGAATGATGTCCATTACTTTTTCACTCCAGATATCTGTAAGATAACCATCCCTTTTAATTGGTATTTCATTCTCATACAAATCAGAATGATTCTTTGGATTATCATGCGATATATAATCAATACCTCCCGCATTAAATCCAAAAAAATAATCGAACCCGTTTTTATTGGGACTAAACTTTTGATCATAACCCAAATGCCATTTACCAACAAGAAATGTTTCATAGCCATTTCGTTTCAATAATGTTGCTATAGAAGTATATTCAGGTGTAAGACCAACTAAACTATCTTTCCTTCCCCAACGAAGTGGTTCCATTAAACCAACAGGTGTACGTGCAGGATATCGCCCAGTCATAAATGATGTTCGGGTGGGTGTACAAAGTGCACCACCTGCGTAAGCATTCATCAACTTTACACCCTGGCTTGCCAGTTTATCTAAATGAGGCGTTTGATAATCTTTGCGGCCATAACAACTCAGATCGGCATATCCCAAATCATCGGCCATGATATAAATAATATTAGGTCGTGATGATTGACATCGAACTGTAGGAAGCAATCCAATTAAAAAAAACACAACAATTATTAATGAACGCAGCATGGATTTCTTTGTATAGAAAGTTATTGATTTTGTTGATGAAGTAATGAATGCAAACTTACTTCCCCGGCATACTGGGCCTTACTTCAATTTTACTGGGTAATGTTCGTGGATTCATTTCTAACAGGTCGGATACCAGGAGGCCAATATCTTCCGGTTGTATTTTCCACGCATCTGCATCGTTTGGTGTATGGTTATTAAAATAAGTAGCTACAGATCCCGGCATAATGGTACTAACCTTAATTCCGAGTTTACGCAGATCAAGCATGATAGCTTGTGTAAAACCAACCAATCCGAATTTACTGGCATTGTAGGCAGCTCCGTTTTCAAAAAAATTAGTGCCCGCCAAACTGGCAATGGTAATAATATATCCCTTTGTTTGTTTCAACGCATCTATACTTGCTTTTACACTATTGAACACACCAGTGAGATTAGTATCGATAGTTTCTTTCCATAGTTCGGCAGTTAAATTTTCAATAGAAGCAAAATGACCAACACCTGCATTGGCAACCAGTACATCCAATTGCCCAAAATGAGCAACTGTTGCCTGCACGGCATTTATTTCGGATTCCAATGAACTGACATCAGATTCCAACGCCAATATTTTTGTTGCATCCTTACTTAAAGATTCAGCAGCTGCTTTAACTGAATTTAAATTTCTGCCTGTGATGGCCGCTTTCATTCCCTTCTCCAGTAAGATTTTTGCAATACCATACCCAATGCCTTTGCTGCCACCTGTTATATAAGCTACTTTATTTGAAAGATTATTCATGACTGATCAATTTAACATCAAAGTAAACGAATTAATGATTACTTATAATTAAACAGCTTGTTGTAAAAAAAAGCTGCCCTCATCCTTCAGATATAAATAAGCATGCTTTTTGTAAACATGAATAAAACAACTTCCCGGTTAATCAGTTCATGCATTGAACACCGGATCAGTTGAACTAACAGTATCTTTAATGAACAGGACCTGTATTATGACAAACACATATGATTTATTTGTGAGTAAAGAATTAGCTTCCTGGCAACAAAAAATGTTACGCCGGCCTTCCCTGCTCAACAATCTTTCGAAACGGATGCAAACAAAGATCAACAACTGGATTCCTGAAAAAATACATGTAGCCATCACTGCTACCATTAAACAGCTTATAAGAGGTGTTTTATTTGGTGCAAAACATACAACAGCAAAACCAATGCAGGAAGCAAGCCTGGAAGAAAGAGAAACGGCCATCCTGAAAAAAATTAATGCCTATAAAAAAACTGCTGCAATAGAAGGTGGAATTGCAGGTGCCGGCGGCATTTTATTAGGGCTTGCCGATTTTCCTGTATTGATCGGCATTAAAATGAAATTATTATTTGATATAGCAAGTCTCTATGGCTTTGATGTAACTGATTATAAAGAACGGGTGTACCTGCTTCATATTTTTGAACTGGCATTTTCAAGTCATGCTCATCGCAAATTGGTATATCTTAAAATGACCGACTGGGAATATAAAAAATTACAACTGCCCAACGACATTAATGAGTTCGACTGGAGGAATTTTCAACAGGAGTATCGTGACTATATCGACCTTGCAAAAATGGCCCAGCTGATCCCCTTGATTGGAGCACCTGTTGGTCTGCTCGTGAATTACAGGCTCCTCAAAAAATTAGGCACTACTGCAATGAATGCTTACCGCATGCGGATATTAAACCCCTGAAAAAAACAAGGCCTGCCAATTGCAGCTTCTTTAATTTTGTCATTCAATTATAAAATAACTCGTATGCAAGCAAAACAATTTTTTTATGGAACGGCCATCCTCGCTTCAATAACAACTATCGGATGTGCCAACAAAAACACAACATCAAGTGATAATAACAATGGTGGAGACTCCGGCAAACTTCCAGCAGTTGAAACAAGACAAGCTAATACCAATTATAAACCTGCTTTCGAAGGTCAAACCAGAATTGCAGGTGTAAAAACAACCACTGCTTACAAAGTAGATAAGCTGGCGGAGAACTTAGGCTTTACCTGGGCTGTTACACCTATGCCCGATGGACGTTTGCTCATTACATTGAAATCAGGTTCTATGCAATTGCATGATTCAAATGGAATTCTTGTTAAAAAGATCACCGGTTTACCTGCAGTTGATGATGGCGGACAAGGTGGTTTACTCGATGTTGCATTGGATCCGAATTTTGCATCTAACAAAACCATCTACTGGTCTTATTCAGAAAAATATGGTATTGGTAATTTGATGGCTGTTGCAAAAGGGCAATTGAATGAAGCAGCGGGCAATGTTGATAATCCAGTAGTGATCTTTCGTGCAACACCTGCATTAAAAAGTAATTTACATTTTGGTTCACGACTTGTTTTTGATAAAGACGGGCATCTTTTTGTAAGTACCGGTGAACGATCGATTCTTGAAGGAAGAGCACAGGCACAGTTACTATCATCAGGTTTGGGGAAAATTTTTAAAATTACAACAGACGGCAAACCTGCACCAGGCAACCCTTTCATCAATCAAGCAGGCGCCATGCCGGAGATTTATTCCTATGGCAACCGCAATGTACAAAGCCTCGATATTCATCCTGTAACCGGTGATTTATGGGAAGCAGAATTTGGACCACGTGGTGGCGATGAACTCAATATCATTAAGCCGGGAAAAAATTATGGCTGGCCAACGATTACTTATGGAATAGAGTATAGCGGTGAAAAAATAGGTGATGCCATTCAACAAAAAGA
>JANMOR010000747.1:0-2758 GCA_031369435.1 Chitinophagaceae bacterium | reverse complement strand
GATTGGCCGACGATGATGCGTCGTGTAGCGTTGCTACAAGTGCTGTTGAAACAGGTCAAAATGCTTCCCTTTTAAACAGACCATGGCAAGACTTAAAAAAGGCTTACCTTTAGCCGCATCTGCTGAAAATGTTACAGCATTTCAACGGATGAATTTCTTCACAATGAACCCTATACAAACGGGTATTTTATCACAAAAACAGTACAGCAATATGGCGGAAACCTGGAACAAGAAAGAAAGAGAAAAGAAAAAGCAGCAAGTCAAAAAAGAAAAAGCAGAACGTAAGCAGGAACGAAAAGACAATCCCAAAAGCGGAAACAATTTTGAGAGTATGCTTGCTTATTTAGATGAGAATGGAAACCTTTCTTCCCAGCCGCCTGATCCAAGAAAAAAGATTCAAGTGAATGTTGAGGATATTGAAATTGGTGTTCGCAAACAGGAACCGGTTAATCCTGAAGACCTGATCAGAAAAGGAACCGTTACTTTTTTCAATGATTCTAAAGGATATTGTTTTATTAAAGATGATGTAACACAGGAAAGTGTTTTTGTACACATCAACTCGTTAACTGAAGAAATCAGGGAACAAAATAAAGTAACTTTTGAAGTTGAGATGGGGCCAAAAGGCAGTAATGCGGTGAATGTAAAGTTGATCAAATAGTACAATCATTATTGCATCTGAAATATACTTAATGAGAAAGCCCTGGCATTTATCGTCGGGGCTTTCTCATTTCTACAATATCTTTCTATTGCTTATACTTAAACATTAAAATATTGGCTTTCCCTCCCCCTCCTTCATTTGAAATATAAAGGTCACCGTTTGCAGCAAAAGTTAATCCTTCAGGTTGTTTAAACCCATCCCCTTTCAGTTCATAGCGTTGCAGCACAGTTCCCTGCCTGTTTACTTCAACTAACTTTCGCTTTGATGCCGATAGTACAAATATATTTCCCGTAACCGGGTGTACCGCAATGGCAGTTGGTTTGAAATCCTTTTCTTCAAATTGAATCAAGGGTTTATCAGATAATGTTTTCTCCTCGATGTTAAATGCAAAGATCGCTTTGGGCTGTTTTGCTGATTCTGCAATAGACTGATCTTCTTTACAGGAAATGAGCAATGAATTGGAAATACGATCGTAACATAAGCCCTCCGTATCATTTTTTCGGCTGAGTACCGTTTTATATTTTGTTAACACCGGCGCCTGCATATAATTGCTGACCTGCACAATATTTCCGTTCGACTGTACCAGGTAAACATCAGCCCCCACCATTGCAAGATCTTCATAATCCTGCGGATTACTAAATGAAATTGTTTTGTCAATTTGCTTTGATGCAAGATTATACAAATACAATTTCCCGTTTTCATCCTCCTGGCAAAGCATGACAGAGTCATTGAACAAATTTATTCCTGAAATTTCTGTAAGAGCTGAAGGAAGTTCCCAGGTTGCATCAGGCGCCTGCATATTATAATCCTGAGGACCTGCTAATACCTTGGTTTCAGTTTTTTTGCCCGGATCTTTTTTTGCTTTTTCCTTACAACTGAAAATCAAAAAAACACAGATCATGAAAAGAGAAACGATCATCTTCATTAATTTCTATTTAAATTGATTATTTAATTAGGTGTATGAAGAGCGTAGGCTACAATAAATGTAAGGATGGTAATAATAAATCCATACATAAATACATTATAAGCAATATTGATATACTTGTATTTCCATACAAGAATAATTCCCTGGTAATAAATATCTTTTGATAAACTGTCGTATAAGGTTGTTCGGTTTTTATAGGTTACCTGCATGCTTTTTTTGTATTCGTCCAGCGATAATTTGGCAAAATCCCCAAAAAATAAAATATTCATTTCATGACCCGCAATTGGGTTGTGTTTGGAATTGTCTTTAATCAGTTTGGGCCTCGTTGACAAAATTGAAAACACGATTGTTGTAGCAGCGGTTATTATCAACAATAAAGTAGGTAGTAAAAGATACTTACTTTCGTCAAGCTTTGTGATTAAGACTGATAGTACAATGGAAATAACGATGGCATTAATGCTGATGAGCAGGCTGGCTTTTTCATGTGCCCGGGCAGCTAACTCCATATGCCGCCTTTCGGTAATCCTGAAAAATGTTTCAACCCCCCGTTCCAGCTTTACCGCATCTTCAGCAATGATCTTTTCATGTTCATTTACGGGCACATGAAAAGACTGATGGTGAGGTTCCTGCAAAATTTCATGTAAGAGTTCAAGATTCTTCTGGTAAACAGCAAGCGATTTATTTTTTCTCTTCTGGTATAATTTTCTTGCTGCCGTTGTAAAATAAAAATGATTGGTGAGCGTAGCAATATTTTCCTTTATCCATTCTTCATCTGTATATTCTCTTAATGAAAGTGCTGCATACTCAGCCCTTAAGCTATTTGCAATTGGATGTGCATCTTTTTCTGCCAGGTGATACATACTGGCATCACAAACAACTTGTGATACAACAGAAACAGCCTGCATCGGTATCCTGGTTGACAAAATACATTCAATGATGGTTTCAATTTTTTCTTCATCCACTCCTTTGGCTTTAAAATATTCACCCGCCAGTTCTGCCGATTTAACCTGTGGATTGAGATAGTCAACACAGTAGCCGGTTTCAAGAAACCATGCTGCAAGATGTACCAGCTTCGACTCCTGCTTGCCCAGGTCCATTCGTGAAGCCAATGCATCGCAATGCCGGACAATATTCATTGTGCGGTTATACTGATGAAAACAATATTGTTCCGTGAA
>JANMOR010000171.1:0-1937 GCA_031369435.1 Chitinophagaceae bacterium | reverse complement strand
CCTTACACATTTGAATACCCAGCTTATGGCGCTGTAATAAAAGACAGTACCTTCTTTGACAATCAACCCGAAAATCCATATTGGGTGAACCTTGATTTTCCAACGATGAATGGACGAATGTATCTCAGCTACAAAACCATTGGAGGAAAAAATATTTTTAGTAAACTGGTGGAAGATGCGTTTAAGATGACCAGCAAACACAGTCTCAAAGCAACATCCATTGATGAAATACCTATACAGGGAGGTCCCGGCGTGGAAGGATTTGTATTTGATGTGGGTGGTAATGCAGCAACAGGTAAACAGTTTTTTGTAACCGACAGCACCAAACATTTTTTAAGAGGTGCATTGTATTTTGACGCAACTCCTAATTACGATTCTATTAAACCTGTTGAACAGTTTCTGTATAAAGACATGCAGCACCTGATTCAAACGTTGAAATGGAGGAACTGAAAATAAATTGCCGGAAAGACATCAACACTGTGAATGTTGAATCACTCATATCTTCCCGGCAATAAATTATTACTGCTTTTTCTTTTCTTCAATCATCACTTCTTCTCTTGGCGCAGCTCTTGAAAACTTTTTCAACGTAATTCTTTTCTTAATTGATTTCTTTTCTGTTGGTGCTTTTGCAAAACTTGCTTCGGGTATTACCGTTTCATTTTTTGTTTCAACGGCAACAGGTTTTAATTCTTCTTTCAATTCTGCAGATGCATAAGAGGATATTTTTTTCTTCTTCAGGGTTTTTGTTTTCGCTGGTTGAGGAGCAACGGCCACTTCTTTTTCCGGTTCAGATGTGCGTTCAATTTTGCCACGGGAATAATCTTCTTCTTTAATGTCTTTAACGCTGACTTCTTTTGTTGGAACAACCGGAACTTCTTTATAGAGTTCCTTAAATTCTTTCTTGTTTTTGGTTTGTACATAATCGGTTACTCCGTAAACCGATGCGGCTGTGAGCAGCAAGCCACCTGCCATGAGATAGAGCTTCATTTGTGTAAGATTTAAATGGTGAAAAATTAAACGGTGAAAGATTTGAGATAACGTTTGCTTTGTTTGTAGATGAAATATTCAGCAACCAGCATATTGCCCAGCACACTGATCCAGAGTGAGATTTCATAGTTTTCAAGATGTCCCCAGTCGAGCACATAAAAAACCAAATGATAAATACGGAAGGTAACAGCGGTCATAGCCATAGAGTAGGAACGGATCATCCAGATTTTATGTGCCACTACATTTCTTTCTTTAATGGTTTTTAATCCCCACCAGGTTGTAAAGAACCAGTAGATTGCCATGAAGAGAAACAAACCTCTCTCCCAAAAACTTCCCTTGGCAAAAAAACTCATGTACAAACCTGTAGGAGCACCGATGAGCAAAACCACAAACACATAAATTTTCCCGCTCCATACATGAATCGTTCTTCTCTTTTTAATAATTGCTGTTGAGAATTGCAGCAACGCAGCTGAAATGCAGAACATCCCGGCACCGATATGCAGATAGAAGCTCCAGTAATAAATAGGTTTTGCAAAGAGCATGGCCCTTTCTTCAATAAAGGAAAAAGTTTGACTGAATGAATAGTAAGGAATGGTATTACGAACAAGCAACAGACTGAAGAATAAAACTGGGATCCAGAACAGCAGTCGGAAGATGAATCGGCTTGCTTGCTGCAGCGTCAGCATACGTGAATTAGCCATGATGGTTGGTTTATGCACTTGGGATGAAGCGATCTTTTGTTTTCCATAAGCAATGGCTGTTAATAGTTTGGTAAAGGAATTTTGCTGCTCTTATCTTTGCAAAAAGCAGTGCATGATTGTTATTGATAATATTTATGTAAGTGATGAAGTGGTGGAAGAGAAGTTTGTATGTGATTTGCATAAATGCAAAGGCGGTTGCTGTATTGATGGTGATGCAGGCGCTCCACTTACCAATGACGAAATAAAAGA
>JANMOR010000716.1:0-3932 GCA_031369435.1 Chitinophagaceae bacterium | reverse complement strand
GTATTCGGCCCTGTTACTTATGATGAAAGTTTTTCTACTCCGCTCACCAATGGTAAAGCAATTGCATGCCGCTGGGTTGCACATGATCCCAGCAATGAATTGCTGATGTGGCATTACCTCGATCGTGCAAAAAATTATGATGATTACTACAATGCCCTGAAATACTTTACAGTGCCTGCACAGAATATGATCTTTGCAAGCAAACATGGTGATATTGCTATCTGGCAAAAAGGTGTGTTCCCTGCACGTTGGAACAGGCAGGGAATTTATGTAATGCCGGGTGTTGACAGCAGTTATATGTGGCAGGGCATGATTCCTGCAGCAGAAAATCCGCACCAGGTAAATCCTGAACGTGGATTTGTAAGCAGTGCCAATCAGCGTCCGGTTGATGGAACCTATCCTTATTTTATTCCGGGTGGTTATGATGTATATCGTGGATTGCAGATCAACAGAAATTTATCTGTCATGAATGCAATTATTCCTGAAGATATGATGCGTTTGCAGAATGATACGTACAATGCATTTGCTGAAGTTGCAACAAAGCTGATGTTAAAGTACACAGATGTTTCAATGCTGAGTACAGAAGAAAGTCGTTTTTTTGAATTGATCCGGAACTGGAACCTGCGCAATGATGTTGATTCTAAAGCGGCAACCGTTTTCCAGACATGGTACGACAGTTTAGAAAATGCTGTGTGGATGGATGAGTTCTTGCAAAAAGATACCATCATATATGCATGGCCCAGTGAAAACACTTTGGTTGAGGCTTTGACAAGAGACTCTGTGTTTTCATTTGCAGACAATATCAATACATCACAAAAAGAAACAATAGCAGATGTATTTACATCTTCTTTCAAAGCAGCAGTAAAATCATTGTTGCAGATGGAAAAAGAAAATAAGCTGGAATGGGCCGCACATAAAAACACAACAGTTTATCATATACTGCGTGATGCGGTGTTACCGTTTGCAAAAAGAGGATTGAAGATCGGCGGCGGTAAACACATCATCAATGCAACTCAACATAGCCATGGGCCCAGCTGGCGGATGATTGTTCAACTTACAACTGAAACTGAAGCTTATGTTGTATATCCCGGCGGACAGGTTGGTAACCCCGGCAGTAAATATTATGATCAGTTTATTGATACATGGGCCAAAGGACAATATTATAAAGCATGGGTGATGAAGAAAGGAGAGGAGAAGAGTGAAAAAGTAAAGTGGACCATTCAATTTAAAAAAGCTTAATTCTCGTCAGACGCCCTCGTCGGACGGACATCATCAAACATATACAAATGAAATTTCTCGTTGCATTTATACTCACCGCCCTTTTAAGTTATGCTGCCGGTTTTTATTTGCCCTGGTGGAGCATTGCCATTGCTGCTTTTCTTGTAGCTGCCTTACTTCCACAAAAACCATTGTATGCTTTCATGGCAGGTTTCTTTTCATTGTTTGTATTATGGATAGTTCTCGCCCTGTACATCGATTATAACAATGAACATTTGTTGTCAATGAAAATATCTGAACTGCTGTTTAAATCACATTCACATGCATTGATCATGTCGGTTACCGGTTTGGTAGCAGGAATGGTGGGAGGGTTTGCTGCGTTGGCTGGGGCTTTTCTCAGGAAATCAACACCAATAGAGAATTAGTTTTTTACTAACAGATGCAGAAGTACTTTCGTGTGGCATGATCAAAAACATCTTCCTCCTTTTATTTCTCTTTTTAAACGGGACATTATTTGCCGGTAAAATTTCTGGTACAGTTAAATCTGAAAAGGGTGAATCACTTCCTTTTTCTTCCATCAGCGTTAAAGGAACAAAACAAGGAACATCAGCTAATAACCAGGGAACTTATTTTCTACAATTAGTACCGGGCACTTATACACTTATCTGCCGTCATGTTGGTTTTGAGCGGATGGAAAAAACCATCATTGTTACTGCAGAAGATGCAGAACTGAATTTTATCTTAAAAGAACAAACTGTAAGTTTAAGTGAAGTGGTAGTGAAAGCCGGTGCAGAAGATCCGGCTTATGCCATCATCCGCAAAACAATAAAAAAACGGAAAGAATATCTTAACGATAACGAAGTGTTTGAATGTGAAGTGTACAGTAAAGGAACTATGAACCTGAGAGATTTCCCCAAAAAATTCTTTGGACAGAAAGTAGATTTTGAAGATGGCGATACCAGTAAGAAGAAAATGATCTATCTCTCAGAAACAGTATCCAAGCTTTCTGTTGACAAGCCCAACAAACAAAAGATTGATGTGATCAGTACAAGAGTAAGTGGGCGAAGTGATGGGTTTGGTTTTGCAGGTGCAGGATTTATTTCGTTTTATGAAAATAATATTCAACTCAGTAATACACTCAACCCAAGAGGGTTTGTATCGCCCATTGCAGAAAATGCAATGAGTTTTTACAGGTATAAATATGAAGGTGCTTTCAGTGAAGATGGAAAGCTGATCAATAAGATCAAGATCATAGCTAAACGGGCTTATGAACCCTGCTTTAATGGTTACATCAATATTATTGAAGATGAATGGCGCATTCACAGTCTTTCATTTACTCTCACTAAAGAAAGCCAGATGAAATTTGCGGATACAGTTCGTATTGAACAACTCTATCAAATGCTGGGCGTGATTCAATGGGTGCCGCAATGCCAGATAATTTATGCCGCTGTGAAGTTCTTTGGTTTTGATGCATTCGGCAGTTTTGCCAATGTGTACCGGAATTATAATATTGAACCGGTGTTCAATAAAAAATATTTCAACAACACGATTTTAAAATATGAAACAGGTAGTAACAAAAAACCAATTGCTTATTGGGACAGTATCCGCCCCTTGCCTTTAACTTTTGAAGAGCAGCGGGATTATATTAAAAAAGACAGCCTGGAACAATTAAGAAAAGATCCCCGCTATCTTGATTCATTGGATCGTATCAGCAACAAGATCAGCATCAGCAATATTCTTATCAGTGGTAAAACCATTAACAGGGAAAAGAAAAAAATGAGCTATACCATTCCTTCTTTACTGCAGGGCATCAGCTTTAATACGGTTGAAGGACTGGTGATTGATGTGCCATTTACAATTCGTAAAGAGTTCACCGATAGAAAGAATATCAGCTTTATTCCACATGTTCGTTATGGATTCAGCAGCCAGCAGTTTTATGGTTGGGGAACGGTGCGGTATAATTTCGGAAATAAATATTTTTCCAATATGTCAGTAAGTGCCGGTAAAAGAATTTATCAGCTCAATAATGACAACCCGGTTGAAGCATTACAAAATACAATTGCGACTTTATTTAATAAAAACAATTTCATGAAATTGTATGCAACCAATTATGCACGCATCAATTTCAGCAAAGGAGTGGGGAGTGGCTTTACAGTGTTTGCGAATTTTCAGTACCAGGACAGAATGCCTTTGGAAAACACAACCAACTATAGCTGGAACAGTAAATCAACCAAACCATTTCGCCCTAATTATCCCATTGAAATCAGTACAGCAAGTTTTACCCGCCACCAGGCAAGTATGCTTACAATTGGGGTAACCATTCAGCCCAAATCAAGATATATTGAATTTCCTGACAGAACAATAAACATCGGTTCAAGCTGGCCATCTTTTAATCTGCTATACACAAAGGGCATCAACAGTTTATTTGGCAGTGATGTGGATTATGATAAATGGCAATTAACCATTCGTGATAATTTGAATTTAAAATTGGCAGGTCGTTTTAATTACAGGATACAAACGGGCGGGTTCCTCAACAACCGGAAGGTAGAAATACAGGATATGAAACATTTTCCCGGTAACCGTTTGATCGCTGCAGAAGATTATCTCACTACGTTTCAACTGCCGCAGTATTATTTATACAGCAATGCAGAAAAATATTACGCAACTGTTTTTGTTGAACATCATTTCAACGGGTTACTCACCAATAAAATTCC
>JANMOR010000705.1:0-4134 GCA_031369435.1 Chitinophagaceae bacterium | reverse complement strand
TGGGTGCAGGTATTGGTGATCCGATCATTTTATATGATGAGCAAAGCAATCGCTGGTTTATTTCTGAAATGTCGAACACTACTTTACGTATTTATGTTTCACAAACTTCCAACCCTATTGGTACTTATTTTCAATACCAGATTGCAACCGGTTCCTTACCCGACTATCCGAAATATGCTATCTGGAATGACAAACTAATTGTTACAAGTAATCAAAGTTCTGTAAGAAATGTTTATGTGATGAACAAAGCTGATATGCTTGCAGGAAACCCCATAACTGCACAGTTGTTTTTTACACCCCGTGTGAGTGGTTTTGGTTTCCAGGCAACTACACCGGCCGATGTGGATGGACCGCTGGCGCCTGATGCTTCGTCACTACCCGTGATACTAAGACATCGGGATGATGAAAAAATTGGAGCAGGCACTCCCGATAATACGCAGGACTGGATCGATTACTGGACACTCAATATCAACTTTACAACTCCGGCTTCATCAGTTATGACAGGGCCCATCAGTATTGGTGTTGCAGAGTTTGACAGTGATCTGTGTGGTCTTACTTCCTTCAACTGTTTTCCGCAACCCGGCACCACAACAACGCTTGATCCACTTCGTGAAGTATTAATGTACAGGGTGCAGTACAGAAAATTTGCAGCTTATGAAAGTATGGTAATGAATTGGGTGACTGATGTAAATGGTTCAAATCTTGGCGGTGTAAGATGGACAGAGTTAAGAAGAACCGGGGCCACTTGGTTCAACTACCAGGAAGGGACTTTTGCACCTGCTGATGGATTGAACAGGTGGATGGGAAGTATTGCACAGGATAAACATGGAAATATTTCAATGGCTTATTGTGTTTCTTCTTCAACCAAATTTCCTTCTTTAAGAATTACAGGTCGTAAACTTTCTGATCCTTTGGGACAAATGACAGAACCTGAAACAGAAATTGCAACAGGCACCAACCGCTCTACTTCCAACCGCTGGGGCGATTACCAGCACCTGTCTATTGATCCTGCAACGGATGAAAATTTTTGGTTCAGCGGATTATATGGAACAGCCAACACCAACTGGCGAACAAGAGTAGCCCACTATAAATTCAATAATTGTTTAAATCCGTTTAACAGCAGTGCCAATACCAATCAACATGTTACTTGTTTTGGCGGCAGCAATGGTGTTGTAGAAGCAAGTGCCAGTGGTGGCGGCACTCCTCCGTTTCAATACAGTTTAAATGGAGGTGCCCCACAGGCATCAGGTGTTTTTAATAATTTAATTGCCGGTACTTATAATATCATTGTTACCGATGCAGCTGGTTGCACATCTGTTGCATCGGCTACTGTTACACAACCCTTACAAATAGGAATCAATGAAACGGTGCAGCATGTTTTATGTAATGGCGCCGGTAACGGAACGATTACCATTGCTGCTTCAAATGCTGTTGGCGCTGTAACCTATCAGTTAAATACAGGAACTCCGCAAAGCAGCAATGTTTTTACCAACCTTACAGCAGGAACTTATACGGTTACAGTTCGTGATGCAAACAACTGCAGCAATCAAAAAACAATTGCAGTGAATCAACCTGCTGTGCTTGTTTCTGCAGAAACAACTGTCAATATTCTTTGTAATGGCGGTTCAAACGGAAAGATTACAATTAATGCAACAGGTGGTACTGGTCCTTATCAATACAAACTTGGAAGCGGAGTGCTGCAAACAAGTAATGAATTTAATAACCTGGCTGCAGGTGTTTATACAATTTCTATAGTTGATGCAAACAATTGCACTGCTTCAAGATCTGTAACCCTAACGCAGCCTCCTGTGCTTGCAAACAAATCAGCACCCGAAGAAGTGAGATGTTTTGGTGGTGCTACAGGTAACATTACTGTTCTTGCAAGTGGGGGAGTTGGTCCTTATCAATACCGATTGGGCAGCGGTGCCTTACAAAGCAATAATGTATTTACTAATCTTGTAGCCGGCACTTATAATGTTACAGTAAGAGATAACAATGGTTGTGAAACAATCCGAACACTGACTTTAACACAAAGACCGCAACTTGTTGCTATTGTAAATGCAGTTAATCCTGCTCTTTCCAACAGGTTTGTTGGTTCATTACTTGCAGACGCAACCGGTGGAACAGCTCCATATGAATATTCGTTGAATGGTGGTGGATATCAAACTAGCGGAGACTTTTCAAACAGTTTTGTTATTGGTCAAAATACAATTTCAATCAGGGATGCATTTGGTTGTACTGTAACAGCAAATAAATTGATTGAGTTAAATGTGTCACAGGATACCTGGAAAAATTTTGTGACGCTTTTCCCCAACCCTAATGACGGAAATTTTGCATTAGAGATCAGGGGAGTTGAAGCTGGAAACAGATTCAATGTGGTTGTTTTTGATCATAAAGGGGCATTGGTATATCAATTCGAAACAGGTGTTATTGGCCGTGGAAGTTATCGCCGGGATTTGAATATCGGTCAACTTCAATCAGGCGTATATACTATGCGTATTCAATCGGTCAAATCAAAAGAGCTGCTAAACCGGAATTTTATTGTTGCGCAGAAATAATTAACTCCACTTATAAAGCTCCCATTTTCGGGAGCTTTATTTATTCTGCCTGATCAGGATTTTACTATTTCCTTATTTGAAGGATATTTCTACCTTTAGCGTTCAACTTTTCTAAAATGAGACTCCAAAACTTACTCCTTCTAACATTTTTATTATTACTATTTAATACTGCGGGTTTTGCCCAGGCTACTACACCTGTAGCTCAAAAGGCAAAAGTGTTTCCCACCGTCCGGCCCACAATAGTCTATGCAAGGCCCGTTCAAATTCCCGGGGCAAACGGCAAAAAAGAAATTGAAGACCGGGAAGATCTCATCAGGTACAATCAACCACTCAATCCTCCGGAACAGCAAAATACAATTGATCCTGTTTTACAAAAAGATGCAGGAAGGGCAATTAATTCTATTACCGTAATCAACCAGTTTGATGGATTCAGTTTAACTGGTGTAACTCCTGCAGATCCCAGTGGTGATGCAGGTATTGATCGTGTTGTTACTTCTACCAATGGTGCAGGCGGAACGGGTGGAACAAGGTTTGCTGTTTATGATAAAGCGGGCAATGTGATCAGCGCCAATGTTTCTTTTGCATCGCTGGGCTCTTTAGGAAATGGCAGTGGTGATCCGGTTGTTTTGTTTGATAATCTTTCTAACCGCTGGTTTATTACTGAAATGGTGAATGGAGCTTTCAGGATCTATGTTTCTCAAACATCCAATCCAATCGGTGCCTATTTTCAATATGTCGTTCCCAGCAGCGGAACGGGCATACCCGACTATCCCAAGTTTGGAATCTGGAACGATAAATTAGTGATCACTACCAACCAGGTTGCGCCTAACAGCAATACCTATGTAGTTAACAGGGCCAATTTGGCGGCTGGCTTACCAGTTACTCCTATTGGTTTTATGACCGACCGGCCAAGTGGTTATGCTTTGCAAAATACGGGGCCTGCTGATGTGGATGGTCCATTAAATCCTGATGCCAATTCAAAAGCAATCATACTTCGTCACAGGGATGATGAAATCAATCCGGGTACGCCAGATAATACAAAAGATTTTATCGAGTACTGGGAACTGGATATCAACTTCGCCAGCCCCGGATCATCTACTATGACCGGGCCGATCAGAATTAATATCGCCGAGTTTGATACACAGTTGTGCGGTTTGGCTTTTGCGGGTTGTTTCGGGCAGCCCGGCACTGCTACAACCCTGATGCCTCTTCGTGAAATGATGATGTACCGTGTGCAGTACAGAAGATTTTCAACACATGAAAGTATGGTGTTGAATTTTGTAACCGACGTTGGCGGTGATCGTGGCGGTGTCCGTTGGTGTGAGCTGCGCAAAACAACAGGTGCCTGGTTTTTATACCAGGAAGGAACCTTTGCTCCTGCTGATGGCCTGAACCGCTGGATGGGAAGTATTGCACAGGATAAAAATGGAAATATTGCTTTAGGTTATGCCGTTGGCTCCACTACCAAATTTCCTTCATTAAGAATTACAGGTCGCAAGGCTGGTGATCCATTAGGACAAATGACAGAAGCTGAAATTGAAGTTGCAACAGGTACCAATAGTTCAACATCCAATCG
>JANMOR010000168.1:0-7123 GCA_031369435.1 Chitinophagaceae bacterium | reverse complement strand
GTTTTTTATGATCTTCTTCTTCACCTCCATAAGGCATGGCTCCAAAAAAACAGGTTGAAAGCAATGCAGGGTTGCGTTCAATCACTGCTTTATAATATCCTTCAGCTACACCGGTTATTAAGGAAGCTTTGCTGATTGCTTTCGGCTCTAACCATTTTGCCAATTGTGTACTAAACCAATGACGGGAAAATAATTGATCTGATCCCGGAAACTGGTGTACCCATGGATCAATATAATCAATGCCATATTTCACTCCTGTTTTACGATGCAGATAAGCACCGATCAATGAAACATAAAAAGAGGGAATAGGAATATATACAAAATCAATCTTTTCTTCATTTACTATTTGTAACGCTTTACGCCGCAGTTGAAAAAAACCACGCAAACCGATATCGCCAATCAATCTTGGTTTAGTTACCGGAAAAGCTTTTACTTTTTCTATTCGTTGCCCTGCTGGTAATAGCTGGTGGAGGTTCCAATCCAATGCTTCTTCATAATAATTCTCATGTACTGTTAATATAACAGGCTCCCATCCTAAAGCAGGTAAATGCCGGGCAAACAAACGGCTTCGATGTACGGCTGCCAGATTAGATGGAGGATAATGCGGTGTTATGATTAGTATTTTTTTCAATAGGTATTTGTAATTTTTAAACGAGCTATCACTCAATTTCAAATCATTGATGATCTAAAGTAATGCTGCAACTTAAAGATGCAGCTGTTAACTTTATTATTTGATATCAACTCCTGCATTCAATATAAAATTCATTCCATTGATATGCGGGCTCGCATTCACCAGAAAGGAAACTGTATCGGCCACTTCTTCTTTTGACAACAACCGTTTCAGTGGATGTTCCTGGATTATTTGCTCAACGATACGTTCATCAAAATTGCTGGTAAGATCAGTCAGCATAAATGATGGAGAAACAATATTGGATGTAATATTAAATTTCCTGTTTTCTACTGCCCAGCATTTAGCTAACTCTTCGAGGTATGCTTTGTTTGCTACATAATGTGATGTGCCAATGGGTGGGTTGTTAACCAATGCTGAAGTGCTGATAGTTATTATTTTACCGGCTTTCTTTTTTCTGAAAACAGATATCGCTGCCTGTGTAATGTAAATAACAGGCATTACGTTGCTCTTAAATTCAGTTAAAAAATCAAGCGGAGCAATTTTATGAAAATGGGTTTTTTGATATTCGCCTGCATAGGCATTATTTACCAGCACATCAATATCCAGTTCAATCAGTTTGGCGCAAAGGGCAGTTATTTCTTCATCCGATTCAAAATTACATTTAATGGACCCTGTATTTTTGAATTCTTCAGTAATCGATGCTGCTTTTGTCTCGGATTTATTGTAAGTAAAATAAACTGAATCACCTGCATTTGCTGCAAGCCTTCGTGTGATTGTTTCACCAAGACCCGAGGCGCCTCCTGTTATTAGTATATTCATAATAAAATCCCTATTTGCAGTTTTCCTTTGGAAACAACTTTTGAATCCTTGTTTCTAAAGCTGAAAGAAAATTCTACGGCCCTTACTGATTCATAAACATCTTCAACCTTTGCTTCAAAATTCAACACATCATTTAGATAAACAGGCTGATTGTATTTAATACTTTGGGTGTGAATAATGATATTTTTTTCGGGCAAACACTCGCCTGCAAAATAAGACAGGAATCCATTTAGAATATTACCGTGCATAACTCTGCCTTTAAACCCTTTGCTTATAGCAAAACTTTCATCGGTATGTAAAGGGTTGTGATCATTAAAAACAGTAATGAACCCATTATATACATCACTGCTTACAACAAAACGAACGTTGTAGGTATCTCCTTTTTTAAACTTCATACAGTTTTGGCAGCTATACAATTGATCATTTCACCTACTGTGGCCCAGCTTTGAATTTCCATTGCTGTAAAACGCATTGAAAAATACTTTTCAATTTCCACCACCAATTGAATATGTGTTAAAGAATCCCATTCTTCAATATCATCGGCATTGGTGTTTTCAGTTAAGGATATTTCAGGATTGTCAAGTACATCAATGAAAATATCATTAATCTGCTTTAATAGCTCATTTCTTTCCATATGCATAATCTATTTTTCTAACGTTGATAAATTTAAAGATAAGATGAACCTTCTTTCACTTTTATAAAAGTCTCCTGCATTTGAAATTCATCGATGTTTAAATACCAGAACTCTTTATCCTTTCTAAATCCAAGTATTGAATAATGGTCTTTTACAATTGCGTTCTTTGCCGTTGGCATATATTCACCCTTTAAAAATTTAAACCCTTTTTCTTTTGCTGCAGCTGTTATTACATTCAGGATAAATTTTTCCATTGTTCTTTTTAACACTCTGCAACTCATAAACCAGGAATCAATAAACAAGATTCCTTCATCTTCAGCTTTTAAAATTACAACTGCTATTAAACCGTTGCTGCCGAATTTATCTTCCAGTGTAAATGTAAAAGAAGTATGATCTGTTGAATTGATAATTTGTTCTATATCCGGTTCTGTATACCTGATTGTACGCAAATTAAACTGATTTGATCTTTGCGAAAGCTGTACAACTCTTGGAGTGTTGAACTTGTTAAAGGCTTCAACTAAGGAAACCATCTCTAAGCTTTCAAGAAATCCCTCTTCCTTGTCAAAACTTTTTTTCAACAGGTTACGCTCTGCCTCTACCTGATAACTCTTTGTTCGCTCTTCATCCTCTTTTGAAAAAGAAATGGTTTCAAATAAATTTAAAGAATACAGGTAATCAAGATACTCAGCGGGGTCTTCCGGCAATTCGGGAACAGTAATACCGGGAATATTTTCCCTAACCATGTTCCGTTCAAAGGGGTTATCATCTAAAAAAACCATTGAATCAAACCCGATATTTAAAACACTTTGCATGCCCGAAATATTGTCAACCTTATTATCCCAGTTAGCAACAAAAACGGAGATGTCTTCCAGTTTTAATACCATATCAGGATGGTTGAGAAAGGGCTCTTTCGCAATTGACTCAGTGTTTTTGCTGCATACACAAATAATGATGCCCCTGTTTTTTAATTTCTTAACCCATTGCTGAAGTTCTGTAAAGGCTTTACCAATACCTAAATACCCAATTTGAATATTTTCAATTCCATCATCTCCAATGATGCCGCCCCATACAGTATTATCCAAATCAAGAATTAAGCACTTTTTACTTTTGCCATTTAATGCATCAATGATATCGAGTGTTCTGTTTGCAACCTGTGGCAAAACAGCAAGACTCAAAGCCATTTCAGAATTGATATAAATGGAGGGTTGAAAAAAGTCTGCTTTTCCTGACTGGTTTTGAATGGTAGATAAATCGCACAGATAAAAATTGGGAGTATTCAACGAGAATAACATCAACTCATAATTCAATTTCCGTAATTGAAAAATAAAAGATGACTCGGTTTTGGCTGAATAACTTCCGAAAACTGCATCGTTTATTTCATTGTAATTATAGTAAATGATCTTAGCACTTAGAGTAGAGGTAAGTTGTTCATGCATCGCAGAAACAGCTGCCAATTGCGTTTGAGCGAATAGTTTATAGTCTTGCGAAGACAATTTATTAAACCTGCCTAAAAGCTTATGTGTTGAATGAAAAATGATGATTACTTCAGGGTTATAATTGTATAAATCAGAACTGGGATCATAAACCTGGTTTTCAATCTGATCGAAATCTGCTTCCCAAATTTTCAAGTCCAGCATATGATCAAACCCCGCCCCTCTTAAAGCCTGCACTAAAAATTGTGTTGAGGTATCACCCAAAACTGCAACTCTCAGGGATTTTAATCCGCTATAATCTTTTTTTAAATTTTTTCTCAGTTCATTAAAGGTCTTCATCTTCAGCAATGTAAATTCAGTATCTATTTCGTTTTATAAAGTGTTTTTGTAAAGCCTCAACCCAGGATGGTATCTCCATCGTAGGGAGTAAACTCCCAATTCTTTTTTTCGCTCAACAATTGTTCAAGTTCTTTATCTGCTGTATGATAATAAACAGGAAAAGAGGGGGTAATGCGTACTACATTAAATGAAGGAATCTCATTTCGATTGATGTTTCCCACTAAATGAATCTCGAGCAAATCAGCATGATCATAAAAAGAGTAACTGATTAATTGCTTGAGTATTTCCTTTTTTGCCGTTTCGTTCAATGCAAGTAAATCACCAATCTTGTATCGTTTTACATCGGGGCTTGTTACAACAGGTTCCAGTATTAATGAAGCGTATCCGAGAATTTGATTGTTTTGTTTTGAGCGGTATAAAAAAATTCGTTTCCTGTCTTCTTTTTTTACATCTGCATACACCCATTTCATTGTATCCAAACTCCTTGATGCAATAAGACCTTTTGATTGTTGAAGACAACTTTCCCAGAATACTGCAAAATCAGGTGGTAGCTCAGAAATGTTGATCTGTTGCAATCCTTTCTTTTTCCAAAAAAACCGGCATTGAAAAGAAACGGGTAATAAAAAGTTTATCAATAACAGGAATGGTTTGGCAAAAGTATATAGCCGGGGAAAATTTGAAAATTTAATCCTTAACAGCTTCTCTGTCCTGAATGGCACTACATACGCATGGTTCAATTCAGGATCAGGAAATTTCTTTCCTTTAAACATAGTGAAAATCTTACCTGTTGGAGTAATTGCTGTTGTTGTAAGTTTCAACTGTTCCGGAAAGCTGTTAAAAAAAGCATCGCATAAAAGATATGCAAACCTCCTGTAGGGTTTTAATATACCCCAGTTACTGGCTATATAAACCGTCATTTTTTGTTGCCTGAGATAATACATCCTTGGCAAGTAACCAAAGAATCCTACGATCTTACTATCCTGTTCCATCACCCAACCGTAAAAAACTTCTGCATTACATTCTTTATAGTAAGGATTCTTATCCCATAAACGTTCCCAATGATCAATCACCAACTGTGGATCAGCAGCAGGAGGCAGGGATAATCCTTCATTTCTTAATACATCAGCAATGGCAATGGTGTCTTCTTTCTTTGCTGAACGGACTTTTATTTCGGATGTACCGATCATTTAGAAAAAAAATATTTTAATTGATAGTTCTCCCAGCCAGCCAGCAGGTGATCTCTTTTTACCTGGAATAAATCTGAACCCCTGATCATTTTTCCCCGATGTGTAGTTGCAAAAGATTTATACCCCAGTTTTTCTGCAATTGGTTTTGTTATTGCAGGATTAAAATTCACATTCACCTGCCCCCATGGACAGGCAAAATGAATACAGGGTACATTCAATTCAGCTTCAATCATTTTTTTTGAACGCAATAATTCATCTTCAATTTCTGTTTCACTTAACCGGATCAGATTAACATGGCTGCAGGTATGTGATCCAAAACTTATTTGATGTTGAAGCATTTCCCTGCACTGATCCCAGTTCAAAAACAATTCAAGTCCTGGGTTTTCAGGATAATTCTGTTTTATTTTTAGCACATCTGCTTCGTTGTTTTCTGAAAGCCCTGTATAATCAGTGGGCAAATAAATAATAACCGGGATACCAAGTCCGGCAGTAATGTCCATCATATTGGTATAACAGCATCGATACCCATCATCAAAACTTACACAAAAATATCTTCCACTAACCGGCTCATCAGCTGTCACTAATTCACAAACCTGGTCCATTGAAATAAAATCGCCGAAGTTCTTCAGGTATTTTAGTTGCCGTTCAAATCCTTTTTTTTCATCATCAAAAACATGATGATAATAAGGCAGCCTGATCCAGTCAGTTGTTTTATCAATAGCCGTTCGCTGTGATAAACCACGAATAGCCAATTTGCGAAGAACAGTTCGCACCTGTTCGGCAGGTGTTGGCTTCAGTGCATAATCTTGATAAGTGGTTATATATTTCATTTATTAAAACAGCTGCTCAGGTATAAGTCTGCAAGAATGTGTATGAGTGTTTTTGGCAACAAGTCTTTATGGTTTAATAACTTTTTTTAATTGACCGGCAAGTATGATTGAATACAGATCAGCTCCTTTCCTGTTGAGATGCCCAGCATTTACAAATAAGGTGGGATCGTTGCAAATACTTAAACTATCGTCTCTGAAAAATGGAATATTGCTTTCAGCTGCAACTGTATTAATATATTCAAACACTTCGCTCCTGTTTGTATATGCTGCCTGAAGCAGCTGCTTATACTCCGGTGCATAAGTAAATACAAGATTGATGTTATTTTTTTTACAGGTTGTCAATATATCAGCAAGGAATTTCTTTCTGCTTTCTGACATTTCTATTTTTTGCAATTTTACCGGACTGCCTGCTGCAACGATCTGCTGTTGTGTATTGGATAAATATCCCTTATACTGAAAATCGCCTGCAGGTATTCTTGATTGACCCAATAGCCCTTTTATAAAATAGCCCTTTGTATTATCGTCATATTCTGTCAGCTCCAAAAAGGGAAACAACTTGAGCTGTAATGTGGGATGCCCATTCCGGTTCAGGTACTGATGAATGACTTTATTTTTTGTAAAAGAAAAATATTGTATGTGCTCGAAAAAATTATAGTCGGAAACAAATGAATGCAGATCAAGTGTCAGTACCATCCATTTGGGTGCAGGATGATTTTCCAAATAGGCTTGCAGCATCATATTAAATTCAAACAGGTTTCCACCTTCAATCCCTGCATTATAAGAATTGACCCCGCAAACACTGTCAATAATTCGTGGGTTCACTGTAAGATGTGTCCTGGATGAACCAATAAACAACAGATCATAATTAGTTGACTTCAATAACAACTCACTTAATTTGTCTTTTCGGGTAGCTTCATACTTATCAATTCCATATTTCATCAGTACAAATGACAATTGACATAGAATGGCTGCCAAAACAATTACTGCAATAATGCGTTGAATTGGTTTCATTTTCTAAAACTGGAAATAAATAAAGCTATTACTATGAAACACTCCAAATAAAATAATCAGTGATAAGATTACAGAGCAGAATACAATATCTGTATATGGTTTTTTATTTAAGGGGCTGAGGTCGGGTGGCAATATTTTTTCAACGATGAACATCAGGCCAATCATGACCACACTGATACCAATGGCAGATTGTGTAAACTTAATGGCACCTGTCAAATCTTTTAATACCAGTTGAAATG
>JANMOR010000698.1:0-3633 GCA_031369435.1 Chitinophagaceae bacterium | reverse complement strand
CCTTCTTCACCAACACGGTTGAAAACGTTAAAGCTTAAACGGATTTTATCAACACGCTTTGCAACATCTTTTTCTTTTTCTTTACCATTCTTTCTTTCATCAATAGTAACGATATTGATATTATTTGCATTCAAAGTAGAAGCTACATCCAGTTTTTCTTCAACTGCTTTTTTCTCCACAGTTGTTTGATCGTACTGAACCTGTAAGGCTTCTTTTTGAGTTGTAATTTCCTGCTTCTCTGTTTTCAACTGAAGATTTTCACCTTTTAATGTTTCAATTTCGGTAACATAACCTGTGATCTTACCATTTAATTCTTTGATTAAACGCTTTGTTTCTGCAAGATCAGCAGCAGTTTTGTTCTGCTTATTCAACAATGTTTGAATACGTGTTTTCAAACCTGAAACCTCTGAGTTTTTTGTTTTAACCAGGCTATCCATGCTGGCATTCATAGTAGTTAATTCATCCAAACGCTGTAAAGCTGCATTGTATTCTGTTTGAACTGCAGTTTTGCTGCTGTCGCTTGTGCTGAGTTGAGACTGCAACATGGTAGTTGCTTCTTTTGTTTTTGATTTGTCCCAGATAATGTAACCCCATGTGCCAAGCAGGGCCGCAATCAATAAGCCATAGATTAAACCACGACTGTCTTTTTTGGGTGCTGAAGGAGGAGTATCCTGCGGTGTTGCGGAAGGATAATTTGAATAAGTCATAATACTTGTTTTTAGATTTTTAATTTTTATTTTTAAGTCATGGTTAACCAGCAATCATACAAACCCGAACACCTGTTGGTACTTGATATTGAAACCGTACCGCAATATCCATCGTTTGAAGAGCTGCCCGAACCATGGAAGATTCTCTGGGATGACAAAATTTCCAAAACCATGCCAGAAAAATTTTCCGCAGCTGAAATGTATGAACAAAGGGCCGGAATTCAGGCAGAGTTTGGAAAAATTATTTGCATCAGTACAGGCTATTTTTATACAGATAAGGCTGGCAGACTGTGTTTCCGGATAAAGTCTTATGCACATTCCAATGAAAAACAATTGTTAGCCGAATTTGCTGCAAAACTGGAGCACTTTCAAAAAACTGTTCCTGATTTTCATTTTACAGGGCATAACATTAAAGAATTTGATATTCCTTATATCAGCCGGCGAATGCTGGTGAATCAATTGCCTTTGCCGTCTTTTATGCAGTTCAGTGGAAAGAAACCATGGGAAACAAATTTAATTGACACCATGCAGTTATGGAAATTTGGAGATTACAAAAACTATACTTCACTAAAATTACTGGCAGCATGCTTAGGTGTTCCAACTCCTAAAGATGATATTGATGGTAGTAAAGTGAAAGAAGTGTATTACAAAGAAAAAAACATCAAAAGGATTGTTGAGTATTGTCAGAAAGATGTTATTGCAGTTGCTCAGATCTTTCTTCGCTTTCAACATTTACCTTTGCTACCGAAAGAAAATATATTTATTGCGGAATAGGTATGCCATACCTCTTGTTTCAAAACGAATCTGGATGTAATGGTAAGGTATGGCATACCTTGAAACTGAAACATGAGTACAGAAAAAATTTTAAACGACTGGAAGAAAAATAAATTCAAACCCGTGTATTGGTTTGAAGGCGAAGAAGATTTTTATATTGACCAGTTGGTTGATGTGGCTGAACACCATATTCTTACTGAAGCAGAAACAGGTTTTAATCTTTCTGTTTTTTATGGTAAAGACGCCAGCTGGGCCGATGTGGTTAATGCCTGTATGCGGTACCCGATGTTTGGTGATAAGCAAGTAGTGATATTGAAGGAAGCACAACAAATGAAAGATTTGGACAAACTGGAAGCTTATATTGAAAAGCCTTTAGCCTCCACCATTTTTGTTGTAGCACATAAAGAAAAAAAAGTAGATGGTCGCAGTAAACTTGCCAAACTTTTAAAAGAAAAAGGCGAAGTGCTGAGCACTAAAAAAATGTATGATAACGAACTCCCTGCATGGACACAGGAGTTTATTGAGAATAAAGGTTATCAGCCCACACAAAAAGCCATTCATTTGTTAGTTGATCATATTGGCAATGATCTCAGCCGTATTGCCAATGAAATTGATAAAGTGATTCTTAATCTTGGCAAACGTACAACCATCACCGAAGATGATATTGAAGAATTTGTTGGCATCAGTAAAGAATACAATGCATTTGAACTGCAGAATGCAGTAGGCAAAAAAAACCTGGTAAAGGCAATGCAGATTGTTCAGTATTTTGAAAGTAATCCCAAAGCAGCACCTATTCAATTAGTGTTGCCTTCGTTGTATAGTTATTTCTCAAAAGTGTTTATGTTGTTTGGCGCACAGGGCGATGATAAAGCAATTGCTGCACAAACAGGCATCAATGCCTGGTTTATGAAAGATTTTAAAGCCAGTGCATCTATCTATGGTTTTGAAGGAGTGCAGGCAGCGCTCTTACTCATGCATCATTATAATTTAAGAAGTGTAGGTGTAAATGATACCGGTACCGAAGATGCTTCTTTGCTGAAGGAAATGATTTATAAAATGATGATGTAAGGAGGTGAATGGTCAATGGTCAATTGTGAATGCTTCTAATAGCTCTTACTTCTTACATCATACCTCTTACTTCTTATATCATACTTCTTACCTCATACTTTCCGCATCTTACTTCATTATTTCATACTTCGCTCCAGTTTCCTACTTTCGCACAAATTTCTTCCATGGCATTAATGAAATCAATCTCAGGCATTCGTGGTACCATTGGTGGTAAACCCGGCGATAATCTTACACCTGTTGATATTGTAAAGTTTACTGCTGCCTATGGCACCATTCTCGGAAAAGGAAAAAAAGTAATTGTAGGCAGAGATGGCCGCATCAGCGGTGAAATGGTGAACAGTCTTGTTGTGAATACATTGATTGGCTTGGGTTTGGATGTGATTGATCTTGGTTTAAGTACAACCCCAACCGTTGAAATGGCCGTGAAGTTTGAAGGGGCAGCAGGAGGAATTATCCTCACAGCTTCGCACAACCCCAAACAATGGAATGCATTAAAACTGTTGAATGAAAAAGGAGAATTCATCAGCGCAGAATTAGGTGAGCAAATGTTGTTGCTTGCAGAAAAAGAAGCATTTGAATTTGCACCGGTTGAGGAATTGGGTACTTATTCTTACGACGATACTTTATTACAAACACATATTGATGCAATACTTGTTCATCCTTTGGTGAATAAAAAAATCATTGCTGAAAAAAAATTTAAAATTGTGCTGGATGCCATTAACAGTTCAGGTGCAATTGCCGTTCCTGCTTTATTGAATGCATTGGGTGTTTCAGATATTACTGTTTTAAATGCAGAAATGCATGGCGACTTTGCACACAACCCTGAACCGCTGGCAGAAAACCTCGTTGAGTTGTGTACTGAAGTTGTAAAACAAAATGCTGATATTGGTATTGCAGTGGATCCCGATGTAGATCGTTTATGTTTTGTGAGTAATGATGGAAGTTTATTTGGAGAAGAATATACATTGGTTGCAGTGGCCGATTATATCCTTACTCATAAAAAAGGAAATACCGTTTCCAATCTTTCATCAACAAGGGCATTGAGGGATGTAACTGAGAAACATGGTGGAAATTATTTTGCCAG
>JANMOR010000164.1:0-6820 GCA_031369435.1 Chitinophagaceae bacterium | reverse complement strand
TCTTTTATTTGCTGATCAGTTGCTGCAGGAATGTTTTTCGAAACAAGATCAATTGCATTATCAATGAGCACACCTGTTGGTTTTCCATTTTGCAGAATCACATCGCCCCCAATTAATTTTGTTGAAGCAGCAACAGCACTTTTATTCAATGCCAGGTCATTTACAACAGCAGCATGTCCATCTACTCTTGTTAGTAATACCGGGATATCTGGGAAAAGTTCATTTAGTTTTTGATTGACGGGAAATTCTTTTTCCTCCCAATCATTCTGATCCCAGCCACGACCAATCATCCATTCGCCTGGCGCCAGAGATACTTCTTTTTTGAAATTGATCAACCGTTGCATCACATCTTCCCAACTGGTAGTACCTGTTAGGTCGGCTGTGCGTAACCCCAACCCATATCTATAAAAATGGGCATGTGCATCAATAAAGCCGGGATATAAAAACTTGCCCTGCAGATCAATGATTTCAGTTGCTGTATAAGCTTTCTGCAAATCGGCGCTGTTGCCCGTTGCCACAATCTTTCCATCTTTTACAGCAACTGCTTCAGCTTTTGAAAATAAAGAATCAACCGTATAAACAGTTCCGTTGATGAGTAAGGTGTCAACAGTTGTTTTGTTGTTACATTGGCTGAAGGAAATTACAATGAGCAAAAGGGAAAAAGATCGGATCATAGTTTTTGTTTATAGATTTGTTAGTTTGGTTTGTGCAGGCATAAATGAATTGCTGTAAATCAAATATCGAATTTAATTTATTTTGTTGTTAGTCCTTGTATTTTTACTGCCAGATTTTATTTCATATGTATTCTCCCGACAATACCAAACAACTTCAGCAAACAACAACGGCCCTTCTTCAAAGCTTAACAAAAAAAGGGATTGATCAAAAACAATTGGATGATCTCCGGAATGTGCTCCGGTTTCATGAATACCGTTACTATGTGTTGAATGATCCATTGATCAGCGATTATGAATATGATCAGTTGTATAAAGCGTTGGAAAAAATTGAAACAGCAGACCCATCGCTTATTACGTCTTCATCACCTACACAGCGGGTAGCAAAAGGATTGGGTAACGATTTTAAAAAAGTACAACACTTGGTTCCCATGCTGAGCCTTGAAAATTCATACAATGCAGATGACCTGGTTGACTGGGACCGCAAAGCAAAAGAAGCAAGCGGTTTAACTGAAATTGAATATTGTGTAGAACCTAAATTTGACGGCGCCAGTATTTCACTCATTTACCAGGACGACTTGCTCATCCGTGGTGCAACAAGAGGCGATGGTTCAGAAGGCGAAGAGATCACCACCAATATCAGGCAGATCAAATCCATACCGCTATCAGCATCTTTTTCAAAGTATGGCATTAAACAAATTGAAATTCGTGGTGAGATCTTAATGAGCAAGAAAAATTTCAAAGCCTATAACGATCATTTAGCTGAAGAAAATTTACCTCCACTTGCCAATCCACGCAATGCTGCCAGCGGAAGTTTACGTATTAAAGATGCCAAAGAAGTTGCAAGAAGAACCCTGGAAGCTTTTTTATATCATGTAGGATTTGTAACAATGAATGATGCAAAAAGTACAATGTTCGATGTGTTACCATCGCATAGCAGTTGTTTAAAAATGATGTGGGAACTGGGTTTTCGCAGTCCGGAAAAAGAAAAACTGATTGTAAAAGGGATTCAGGGAGTCATTGCTCACTGTAATGAATTTGAAACAAAAAGAGATAGCCTGCCTTATGAAATTGATGGCATGGTGATCAAAGTAAATGATCTGCAACTGCAGGATAAAATGGGCATGACCAGCCATCATCCCCGCTGGGCCATTGCCTATAAATTCAAAGCAAGACAGGGAACCAGCAAACTGCGGAATGTTGAAAACCAGGTAGGAAGAACTGGCGCTGTTACACCGGTTGCCAAGATCGATCCTGTAGCTATTGGTGGGGTAACGGTTACGAGTATCTCATTACACAATGAAGAATTTATTGCAGAAAAAGATCTGATGCTGGGCGATACCGTTTTAGTTGAACGTGCAGGTGATGTAATTCCATACATCGTAAAATCAATGCCTGAATTAAGAACAGGAGCTGAGCAGAAAATTAAATTCCCAACACATTGTCCTGTGTGCAACAGTAAATTGGTAAAGCCCGAAGAAGAAGCTGTGTGGCGTTGTAATAATTATTATTGCGAAGCACAGATCGTTGAACGCATCATTCATTTTACCAGTAAAGATGCTATGGATATCCGTGGTATGGGTGATGCCAATGTGCGGAAGTTTTATGAACTGGGATTCCTGAAAGATATTCCAACATTATATCAATTACCCTTCGATAAAATTAAAGCACTGGAAGGTTATGGAGCAAAAAGTGTTGACAATCTGCAAACAGCAATTGAAAACTCTAAGAAACAACCTTTGTTCAGGTTGATCAATGCACTGGGTATTCGTTTTGTTGGAGAAGCAACGGCAAAAACATTGGCACAGGCAACCAATCATTTGCTGGATATAGCAAACCGTTCAAAAGAAGAATTACAACAGCTGGAAGACGTTGGCCCAAGAGTTGCAGGAAGTATTCATGAGTTTTTCAGCAATAAAGAAAATGTTGAAATGCTGCAACAATTGGAAGCACTGGGGCTGCAATTAAAAAATGAACACAAAGAAAGCAAACATGATGGCAACCTCACCGGCATTACCTTTTTATTTACAGGAACCTTACCTACTTTGAAACGCAGCCAGGCCGAACAAATGGCAGAAGATCAGGGCGGAACAATTGTAAGCGGAGTGAGTGCAAAGTTGAATTACCTGGTGGTGGGCGATGATGCAGGAAGTAAATTAGAGAAGGCAAAAAAGATCAGCACCGTTAAGATCATTACAGAAGCGGAGTTCCTTGTGCTGCTGAAAAGTGAATAGTAAAATGAGTTGAGTTGATAGGTAACCCACTGATTTTCCTCAATGAATTTTTCTTTTAAACCAACCATTGTTTTTTAAAATTATAATGCCTACTTTTTAAGTCGCATTTTGTATATTTAATATCTCCAATCTTTTTTTATGATTAAGAAGCTTCCCGGTGAACAATGGAAACAATTGCAATTTGCGGGATGGAAACAGTTGCGGAAAAAATATGCGGTTTCTAATTTTGGACGTTGCTGCAGTTTTAACCAGGATGTTTCAGAAGATGGGAAACTTTTAAGCGGATCGATTACTACCGGGTACCGTACACTCAACTTACATCGTGCAGAAAATAAAGGAACCATTTATTTACATCGTGAAGTTGCAAAGTTGTTTTGTAAGAAGTTGACGTTCCGTAGTAAATATGTTGTTCATATCAACCATAACAAAACCGATAACAAAGCAGCCAATTTAAAATGGGCTACATTGGAAGAAATGTCGGCCCATCAGCAAAAGAGCCCGCAAAAAATTGCTTATAAAAAATTACAGAAAGAACGAAGCTCTACACAAAAAGGTTTAAAGCTCACACCCGTGCAGGTAAAGACGATTAAAAAAATTATTCAGGACCCTAACCGCAACATAACCTACAAACAACTGGCAAAAAAATACAGTGTTAGTGAAATGACACTGTACAGAATCAGAAGCGGAGAGAATTGGGGAGCGGTCTGAACCTTGATTTATAGGATTGAAAGGATGGACATGATGGATGAACGTTTATCATGCCATCTTTTTTTATTATAGAGTTCTTCCTCCCGTCTTAACTTTAATGTTCAAACTATTTCATCTGATTAATCAAGGTTTATGCTGCAAACTTCCACCATCAAATTTCTAGAAGATTTAAAAAAGAATAATAACAAGCCCTGGTTTGATGCCAACCGTAAAGCTTATGAAGCAGCAAAAGCTGACTTTGCCGGTTTTATAGATACCGTTATTGAAAAGCACAGCAAGAAAGATCCATCCATTGCACATCTCAAATCAAAGGAATGCATGTTCCGCATCAACCGTGATGTGCGTTTTTCAAAAGACAAGAGTCCTTATAAATCAAATATGGGTGCCAGCATCAATAAAGGCGGAAAAAAATCCATGACAGCAGGTTATTATTTTCATGTGCAACCGGGTGAGTCATTTACAGGAGGTGGATTATACATGGCCATGCCCGATCAGTTGAAAAACATTCGCCAGGAAATTGATTACAGCTGGAAAGAATTTCACAAGATCATCAGTAGTAAAAATTTTAAAGCAGTCTATGGTGATCTGTATATGGGTGATGACATGAAACTCAGTCGTCCGCCAAAAGGTTATGAAGCTGATAACCCAGCTATTGAATATATCAAACTCAAAAGTTGGATTGGTTTTTCCAAATTAACTGATGCAGATCTTACTTCAAAAGATCTGCTGAAGAAAACAATTACTTCTTTTGAAGTATTGAAACCGCTGATTGATTTTTTGAATGAAGGATTAGTGGGTCATGAATAAAAAAAAGGAATATCGAATTATGAAGCTTACACTTCTTCATTCGATATTCCCTGTTCAATTTTTAATATTCATTTACAGAAGCCCTTTCCCATGCAGGTATTCTGCAATCTGCACCGCATTGGTAGCAGCACCTTTGCGCAGGTTATCGCTCACCACCCACATGTTGAGAGTATTGGGTTGTGTTTCATCTCTTCTTAAACGGCCAACAAATACATCGTCTTTTTCATGTGCATCCATCGGCATGGGGTATTGCTGTGTGGCAGGGTCATCAACCACCACCACACCGGGAGCTGCAGAAAGTAAATCTTTTACTTCGCTCAATATATAATCAGTTGCAAATTCAACATTCACACTTTCACTATGCCCGCCCATTACAGGAATACGAACTGTTGTTGCAGTTACACGAATCGTATCATCACGCATGATCTTTTTTGTTTCCAGCACCATTTTCATTTCTTCTTTGGTATAACCATTCTCCAAAAACACATCAATCTGCGGAATCACATTTAGGTCAATTGGATATTTATAAGCCATTTCACCAATAACTCCTTTACGTTCATTCAACAATTGATCAACTGCTTTTACACCCGTACCTGTAACACTCTGATAAGTTGAAACAACAATACGTTGAATAGTATATTTTTTATGCAATGGATTTAATGCCACTACCATTTGAATGGTAGAGCAGTTCGGATTGGCAATAATTTTATCATCTGCAGTTAATGCATCTGCATTGATTTCGGGTACCACCAATTTTTTTGTAGGGTCCATGCGCCATGCACTGGAATTATCAATTACTGTAATTCCGGCTTCTGCAAATTTAGGCGCCCACTCCAATGAGGTGCCTCCACCGGCACTGAACAAAGCCACAGCAGGTTTAGCGGCAATAGCATCCGTCATACTTACTACTTTATATTTTTTTCCCTTGAACTCCACTTCTTTACCAACTGAACGTTCACTGGCAACGGGGATCAATTCTGTAACGGGGAAATTCCGCTCTGCTAATACCTGTAACATTTTGGTTCCTACAAGACCTGTAGCCCCAACTACTGCAACTTTCATTTTTGTTTGTTTTGTTTCTGTCAGACGCCCTCGTCTGACAGATTTTCTTTAAGTGATTAATAGTTCCGTCCGACGAGGGCGTCTGACGGGGTTAAAAAAAAAGACCTTCCGTTTCGGGAAGGCCTGTTATTATGTTTTAATACACAACGTACAATGTTACCTTCCTTTATGGAACTGTTTCTGTGTGCGTTTTGTATGTTTAGTAATCATCATTGCTGTAAAAGTAAAGCTGAATGTGCGTTTCACCAAATTGTTTTTACAGAATCTATTCATCTGTTTACGCAATCGATTGAATAATGTTTATTTTTAAATCATGCTTCGATCCTTCTTTATTATAACGATTGTTTGTTTGTGTTTACTAAGCGTCAACTCAACTTCAGCACAAAACAGGTATGCAATTGTAATTACAGAAATCATGAGCGATCCAACACCACAGCTTGGCTTGCCCAATGTTGAATGGATTGAAATACGCAATACAACTTCATCACCCATCAATTTGCAAAACTGGAGAGTGGGCGATGGCAGCGGGATCAGCGGTACTCTTCCCAATTTTTTATTACAACCCGACAGCAGTGCTATCATCTGCGGTACCACCGCTGCCGCAACCATGCAGCAATTTGGAAGAACATTCGGAGTAACTTCTTTTCCTTCATTAGATAATGATGGCGAGTTGATTTTTATAAGAAACAATACAGGTGTTACCATTCATGCCGTTGAATACAATAAAGCATGGTTTAATAACGCCGTAAAAAGTGATGGTGGATGGACATTGGAAATGATGGATACAAAAAATCCATGCAGCGGCAGTACCAACTGGAAAGCAAGCATTGATGCAAGAGGTGGATCACCCGGCATTAAAAATTCAGTGGATGGAACCAACAAAGATCAAACAGCTCCTGCATTGATCCGTGCATTTGCAATTGATAACAGCAACCTGTTATTAAGTTTTGATGAGCCGCTTGACAGTTTGAGTGCTGCAACTGTTTCCAACTACTCAGTGAGTGATGGTATTGGTGCACCAGTAACAGCGGTTTGCATTTCTCCATTGTTCAATACAGTGCAATTAACTTTTGCAAATGCTTTACAGGCCAACAAAGTTTATACCATTACTGCGAATAATGTTACCGATTGCGCCGGCAATGCAATTGCTGCATTTAAAACATCAAAAGTTGGATTGAGTTCCCCGGCAGATAGTTTGAATATCATCATCAACGAAATTTTATTCAATCCAAAAACAGATGGAACAGATTATGTGGAGATATATAACCGCAGTAATAAAATCATCAACTTAAAAGAATTGTTTCTTGCAAACAGGAGCAGCTCAGGAGTGATCAGCAA
>JANMOR010000691.1:0-1822 GCA_031369435.1 Chitinophagaceae bacterium | reverse complement strand
TCTTCTTCAGCACTGGCCGCAAATACAATATTGTGCGACAAATTTTCTTTATCATAGAAATATAAAAACACTGCAATTAATGAAACAAGACAACCGCCGGCATCATTACTTCCCAACCCAAATAACTTTCCTTCTTTTTCATGCGCATTGAAGGGATCAAACGTATATCCTTTGTTGGGCTTTACCGTATCATGATGTGAATTCAATAACACCGTAGGCTTTGTTGTATCATAATGTTTATTCAATGAATACATATTATTACCAACCCGGCTTGCAGGAATTCCTTTTAATGCAAAAAACTTTCCAATGATGGCAGCCGTTTCTTCTTCCTCTTTACTGAAAGAAGGTGTAGTAATCAGTTCCTTTAACAGGGCAACTGCTTCCTCATGTAGTTTGGTTATTTCGTTGTTCATTGCTGATGGTTGTTCCTGATGATTGATCAATTAACCGGGAAAGCTCTTCTGCTTTTCCGATGATTACTTGTTTTACTCCGCTGTTCAAAGCTGCGAATGCATTATCTAATTTGGGGATCATTCCTGCAAAAATTTTGCCCTCGGTCTTTAATTGCTGATAAGATGATGGACTGAGGCTTCCGATGACGGTCGCATCATCATTAGCATCAAGTAAAACACCGCTTTTTTCAAAGGAGTAGATAAGACTTACTTCATACAAACTGCTCATTGCTTTTGCTACTTCCTGTGCAATTGTATCGGCATTGGTGTTGAGTAATTGACCATTGCCGTCGTGTGTGATTGGTGCCACTACAGGAACAAAACCATTATCCAGCAAACTGCTCCAGCTTTGTGCATTGATCTTATGTGATTGCACATCACCAACAAAACCGTAATCAATTTCTTTTACAGGACGTTTGCTGGCAGGAATCAAATTTCCATCAGCACCCGTTACACCAATTGCATTACAGTTGAGCGATTGTAATTGTGCAATTAGTTTTTTATTAATAAGACCGGCATATACCATTGTTACTAAATCGATTGTTGCTGCATCAGTTATTCTTCGTCCATCTACATATTTACTTTCGATATCTAATGACTCGCCGATCCTGGTAGCTACTTTACCACCGCCATGTACCAGTATCGCTTTGTTGCCCCCTTCCCCTGAAGGGGGGTTTGTATGCCCTCCAACTATATTTGAAAACTCTAAAAGAAAAGTCTTTAGCAACTTTTCGTTGTCTAATATGTTGCCGCCAATTTTAATTACATATAGTTTTTCTTTTTCGTTCACCTCTTTACTATTCTCTTGTATATCTTTAATTGTTTGTGCAATTATTTCCAATACAGTTCTTTTATTTTGGAATACATCATCATTTTTAAAACGAAGAACTCGTAAGCCAAGTGATTTAAGATTTTCTTCTCTCTCAATATCATTCTTTTTAACCTCTTCTGTCTCATGAATTCCTCCGTCCAGCTCAATTACAAGTTTTGCAGCATGGCAATAAAAATCAACCACATAATTTGATATTGGATGCTGTCGCCTGAATTTCAATTTCCATTCGTTTATATGAATATGTTTCCAGAGCAATTCTTCTGCAGGTGTCATCCTGTTTCGGAGCTCTTCCGCTTTTTGAAAAATCAGGTGGCTTGCGCCATAAAACATATTTTCTTTCATACAGACTACAGTTAATCGGAGTGTTAAGCACTCCCCTTTAGGGGATGGGGGCTTTTGAGTATTTCTGCCAAAACAGTTTGTGCAGCCCAAACACGATTGCTCGCCTGTTGTGTAACAATACTGTTGCTGCTATCGAGTACTTCATCGCTTAATTCCACATTCCTGCGAACAGGTAAACAATGCATCACTTTTGCAT
>JANMOR010000671.1:0-2058 GCA_031369435.1 Chitinophagaceae bacterium | reverse complement strand
GATCCAAAGCACATGCACGGCCCGGACCTTCGCCATCATCACCTGCTTTCACTGATGCTTTTTTCCAGATCACTTCTCCTGTTTTGGCATTACGGAAATTTGCACCTGCATCACCAAAACGTTCCTGTATGCTGAACACTTCCAATCCGGGTATGGAAGGATCCAAATCACTTACATGCATGGCATCGCCATGACCGATATTAGTTGTGTACAAACCTTTTCCATTATCATCAATCGTCATTTGCCCGTAGATGATTTCATCTTTACCATCCTCATCTGCATCTGCCACACTTAAATTATGATTACCCTGACCTGCAAAGGATTTATTTCCCGGTGTATCAGAATCAAACACCCAGCGTTTCATTAATTTTCCTTCTTTAAAATCCCATGCCGCCAAAACAGTTCTTGTATAATATCCCCTGCACATCACTAAGGATGGATGTTTCCCATCGAGATAAGCAACACAAGCTAAAAAACGATCCATCCGATTACCATAGCCATCACCCCACATCGCTTTTAATTCATCTGCTGAAGGATTCAATGAAGTTGGGTAACGTGGCGGATCATAACTTACAGTTGAAATGGCCGCACCTGTTTGTCCATTAAAAACAGTCAAAAATTCCGGACCTGATAAAATATAACCACGTTCATTGCGGTAATCTTTTGTACTGTCGCCAATGACTTTTCCTTTTCCATCAATTGATCCGTCAGCAGTTTTCATGGCGATCTCTGCTTTACCATCGCCATCGAGGTCATACACCATGAACTGTGTGTAGTGAGCGCCTTCACGAATATTTTTTCCAAGATTAATTTCCCATAAAAGGGTGCCATCCATTTTATAACAATGAAAAATGGGAGGATCGGTTATACCTGCCTGTGAATTATCCCTGCCCCTTCCTGTTAAATGAATGATGACTTCATATTGTCCGTCGCCATCCATATCGCCTACACTTGCATCGTTGGCAGAATAACCAGTTGGTGTTTTTAATGGAATAGATAAATACGGTTTTGCATTTGCATTTAATGTAAAAGATGACCCCGTTTTTTCTTCAGTTTTATTAAAGATAGCTTTCACTGTATAAATATTCACAACGTTTGTATCAACTGTTGCATCAGTAAAACCAGTTGTTGATTGCAATGGTGATTGATTGAGTTTAACAGTTTTTCCATTTGTTGTTTTGTACAGATTGAAAGCAAGACTTTGATCTTCTGTTCCCAGCAAGCGCCAGCTCACAAACACTTTTCCGTTTCCATCGTTTACTGCATACAGCCCACGGTTAAGATATTCCATCTGGTATTGTGCCTGTGCTGATAACACAAACAAACTAATTACAAACAGTGCTGATACAAATTTCTTCATCATAAAAATTGATTATCCTTTTAGACGCTCCTGTTCTTCAATTCCTGCTGCTCCTTTCTTTTTTTCTTCTGGTTTTTTTGAAATTTCAATTACCGTATTCATAAACTTCCAGCCTTTGGTATATTCCATCGTACCTAATGTATTGGCAGAAATAAAAGAATTGATGAACTGGAAATTATTTAATAATGATTTAGGCAACCCGTTTATTTCAAATGCCTGTTGTGCATGGGTGATTTTAACATTATTGATGAAAAAATTCTTTGCATAAGGAGTTCCTCTTTCTGCAGGTGTTACTTTTTGCAGCATTGCTTTCCAATGCGCCGGAATAGTTTCCATGGTATAACCTTTCGGCAATTCAGAATAACTGTATGCAGGATACCAATTTAAGTTGAACTGGTATGCATTGCGAACTGAATCCAACACAGAATTAACAAAGTAAACATCTTCTAATGTGCCACCTCTGGTGGTTGCTGATTTTATTCGCAACCCATTATCAGTATGCTTCGCAGTTAAATCGGTACAATAAATATGACGGATGCCACCAGATGTTTCACTTCCCAACGTAACAAGTCCTGCACCCCGGCGTGCAATGGATTTCCTGATCACAACATATTCTGTTGGGCGATTCACCCGTAAACCATCCCAATCTCTTCCCGCTTTTAAACAGAAATTATCATCGTTGCAATCAATATCACAAT
>JANMOR010000632.1:0-5244 GCA_031369435.1 Chitinophagaceae bacterium | reverse complement strand
CAGGTGGCGACCATAAGATGTTTGTTACATCATTCGATAACAAGGGCCGCAATACAACAGAACTTCCAGCACGTATTACTGTATCCCTTCCTGCATTCACAGCAGGGTATGGATATACTGTAATTGTAACGGAAGCTGTACTCTGGAAACAGTTTAAACTGTCGTAACCAAGCACTGTATAAGTTGTTGGGCCGGTTGGTGAAGCAACAGGATTTGCAATGGTTGAATCATTCAATGTAATGCCGGGCGACCATAAATAATTTTCAGCACCACTGGCAAAGAGCTGAATGGATTTGCCAACACAAACCGTATCAGCACCACCTGCCGAAACAGTAAATGGTTTCTTTACTCTTACAAGCATACTGTCTTTATTCACACATCCATATTGCGAAGTACCTGTAACAATGTACATGCTAAGATTCGTTGGACTTGCCTGGGGATTTGTACAATTCGTGCAACTGAGATTGGCAGGCGGGCTCCATACATAAGTTGCAGCACCAGCAGGATTTAATGTAGCAAAACTTCCCAAACAAATAGTTGTGTCCTTTCCTGCAGAAACAGATGGTAAAGGATGCACAACAATTGTTTTGTAAGAAGTGTCTTTACAACCTGCACCGGTTGTTGCAATCAATTGTGCAAAAATGGTGTCGGCTGTTAACCGGTTAATTAAAGGCGGATTCTTGACTGTGAAAATTTGTCCATCGATATTCCATCGCCAGTTGATTGTTGATGTATCCTGGTTAAGCCATTGTCCCTGCAATAAGACATTTGCAGGCATACAATAACTGCTGTCGCCAATAATACCTATCTGTGGTGATGAAACCACTTTTACAACTGCTGTTTTTGTTTTACTGTTAGTGCAACCGTTCAATGTAGTTATAGTGAGTGTTACATTATACACACCCGGTGCTGCATATGTATGAGATGGGGCAGGAATAGAGTTGGAGGTATTTCCATCACCAAAATCCCACAGATAAGAAGTAACAACATCGTTTGAATAAGTTGAATCAATAAATTGAACCGTACCAATATCGCAGAACAAAGCTGTATCAACACCAAAGTTGGGTCTTGTTCCCAATGCTTTGATCGTATCTATGCCTTCAATAATGCTGAAACATCCGAGTTTATCTGCAATGATAACTTTAGGCACATAAAATCCTGCATCATAAGTATGCACACGGTTTGAATCTGTTGAGCTCATTGTATTGCCATCTCCAAAATCCCATGTATAAGTTAATGGAATATCTGTTCTAGTTTGCAGGTTTACAGTTAATGGTGCACATCCAATCAATGGAGCATAACTTAAGGTGCCGGTATCTCTTCCTGCTATCATTGTTTGATAAGTAGTATCCTTACAACTTCCGGGTGATTGTACAATTAAACGAACGATATATGTTCCTGGAATGACATAAAAATGTACTGGATTAATATCCGTAGAAGTGATTCCGTCACCAAAATCCCAGTTAGCAGTTATAGCAAAAGTGCTTGTGTTAGTAAATCTTGCTTCAAACGGTTGGCAGATGCTTGCCGTATCATTTACTGTAAAAGAAGCTTTTGGTAAATCAATCCTGATATTCATGCTCATGGAATCTTTGCAACCGGCTGTAGGTTCTGTTACAACAAGCTTGGCAATGTAATTACCAACTGATGAATAAAAATGCGAGGGGTTTGTTAGTGTTGAAGTAAACCCATCACCAAAATTCCATGCATAGGTTTCTGTACCTGAAGCACCTGTTGTTAAATTGACAAAGTTTAATATACCACCCGGGCAGGAAGGTGTGTCACTAATAAATTTTGCTTTGGGATTTAATACTAATGCAATATTTGTTTTTGTTATTGAATCTCTGCAACCCGAAGCATCTGTAATAATCATTTTAATACTGTAAAGACCTGCAGCGGGATAAGTATAATTGAAAGGATTGGTTAAAGAACTGATCACATTACCATTACCCATATCCCAACGAACATTGGTGATGGCGTTCATCCCGTCAGGAATTGAAGTATTGGTTAATATAACGTTGTTGCCCAAACAAAACTGACCCTTATTGATATTGAAATCAGCACGGGGACCGCTTACACGAACATAATTTGTACGGATCAATGTATCACGGCATCCGTTGATATCAACCAATACCAAACGAATAGTGTAGAGACCTGGATTTGGATAAACATGTGCAGGATTAGGTAATGTAGAAGAATTGCCATCACCAAAATTCCAATCATAAGAAACAATTTTGGCAGCATCAAAATTAATACCAGAGAACGTAACAGTTCCATTGCGGCAGATGTTTACCGGACTTGCACTAAAGTCAGGAGCTTCATCAACCAAGGTAATTATTTTTGAGATTTGATGGGTACAGGCACCATTCGTAACCGTTAGTGTAACTGTATAGGTTCCCAATGCAGCATAGGTATGTGATGGATTTTGAGCTGTTGAAGTAAATCCATCGCCAAAATTCCAGGTCCATCCTGTTGGTGTATCTGATTGATCTGTGAATTGCACTTGCCTTTTGTTTACGGCACAATTCACCGCATAGCTAAAATCACTTACAGGAGGCAGTACACGAATATAATTGGTGATAGTAGCTGTGTCGGGGCATCGATTATTAAAAGCAATCAGGCGAATAGTAAATACTCCTGTCTTTTGATATACATGGGTTGGATTCTTCCCTGTTGCAGTTGTATTGTCTCCGAAATCCCAACTCCATTCATTCGGATTTCCTGTTGATAAATCCGTAAACTGTACTGGAGCAAAAGCACAAACATTCAAAGGTGCTGCACTGAAAGCTGCGTTTGGTTTTGTACCAACACGCACACTGTCGTACCTGATGGAATCAATACAGCCTTGTGTGGTTACAATTCTTAAACGGATAGCATAACTGCCGGAATCGAATGTGTTGGTTGGATTGCGGAGAATGGAAGTATTGCCATCGCCAAAATTCCATGACCAGGAAACAATAGAATCCAATGAAGTTGAATTTGGATAAAACTGAACATTCAGCATCTCACAACCTTCGGCCGGAATTGCCAGAGGATTCATTATGGGTTTTTGAATACGGATATAAGCAACTCTTGTCATTGTATCCGGACAGGCAGAACCATTGATTGCAATCAACCGAACAGTATAATTTCCTGTTGCATTATATGTATGAACTGGATTAACTGCTGTTGATGTATTGCCATCTCCAAAATCCCATTGATAAGAAACAGCACCTGCAGAAAGATTTTGAAAATTTACAGTATGTGGTGCTTTACAAGAGATAGTATCATTTGTTCTGAAATCAGCCGTAGGTCTGGGTCTGATTAAAATTGTTTTTGTAATAGAATCGGAACAACCTGCATATTGATTCACCAATTTGATGATATAAGTTCCAACTGCTGAATATGTTTTAATGGGATTTGTTATGGATGTTGTTGTGGCATCACCAAAATCCCAGGTTGAAGATGCAGGAGCAGGAGCCGATAAATTCTGAATGTTGATTGGCGTATTTACACAGGCACTATCCGGTGCTCCAATTAAAGTTTGAAAATTATTGAGCAGGATAATATTCGTTTTTATTATAGTATCAATACAACCCTGGCTGCTGCTTGTAATTAACCTTACTGTAAAAGGCCCCGCTGTTAAATATGAATGTGTTGGGTTTTGAAGGGTAGATGTATTGCCATCACCAAAATCCCATTGATACGACAAGGTTGGTGGTCCTGTTGAAAGATTGGTAAAGCTGATAGTTTCAGGAGGCTTACATTTTTGCGGAAGCGAAAAATCAAAATCGGCCATTACTCCAAGCGATACCTGGATATATGCAGGCTTCACGATTGTTTTTGTGCAGCCTGCGCTGTTTGTAACAGTAAGACTTACAAAATAAGTTCCTGATGTAGTATAAGTATAAAACGGGTTTTGCTGAGTGGAGGTTGCTCCTGTACCAAATGCCCAACTCCAGCTGGTTATGCTACCAAAGCCCGGATCGGACAGATCTGTAAATTGTACCCGAAGCGGATAGCAACCAGAAGTAACATTTGAAGTAAAATTGGGTGTGGGGGGAGCGTTAACTGTTATATAATTTGTTTTGGTGAGCGTATTGCTTCCACTTCCATTGGTAACAGTAAGAGTTACAGTATAAGTACCGGGGGTTGTATAAAAAGTTGATGGGTTTTGTGATGTTGATGTATTGCCATTACCCAGATCCCATTGCCAGGAAGTGGGGTTGCCCGTCGATTGATCAGTAAAATTGACGATCATCGGTGCACATCCGTTAACGGGCGTTGCTGTAAAATTGGCTGTAGGTGCCTGTGAAAATGATTGAACAGCCCCTAACAATCCAATCAAAAGAAGTAACCCCATCTTTTGTAAAAAAAGGCTGAAATGCAGGCGGGGGTTTAAATTCATAAGCTCTAATACTGGTTTTATCGGGATATTCCGGTAAAGCTACAGGTTATTTTATGATTGGTTATTTACAGATATCAGATACTATTCACAAAACGTTCGATGCCTGTGGATTATTTTACCAGCAGAAAATAGGCCAAAGTTTTTGTTCGTATTACATTACCGCTTACCTTTGCCGTCCGAAAAATAAAAGGGAACGAATGCCTACAATTCAACAATTAGTAAGAAACGGTCGTGAAATTATCAGAGCAAAAAGCAAGTCCCGTGCGTTGGACAGCTGCCCATTCCGCAGAGGAGTTTGTACCCGTGTGTACACAACAACTCCTAAAAAGCCAAACTCGGCTTTGCGTAAAGTGGCCAAAGTACGTTTAACCAACAAAATCGAGATTATTGCCTACATCCCTGGTGAGGGACATAACCTGCAGGAGCACTCTATTGTGCTGGTACGTGGCGGTCGTGTGAAAGATTTACCGGGTGTACGTTATCATATCGTTCGTGGTTCTTTGGATACTGCAGGGGTTAAAGACCGCAAAAAGAGCCGTTCTAAATACGGTACTAAGAAAGAAAAAGCAAAAAAATAATCTGATAAAGTAATTCTTATATACAATGAGGAAGACGAAACCTAAAAAAATTGCGCTTGCACCAGATCCTAAGTTCAACGATGTATTGGTGAGCCGATTTGTAAATAATTTAATGTGGCAGGGTAAAAAAAGTATTGCTTTCAATATTTTTTACGATGCAGTTGATAAAGTAGCCAAAACAACCGGTGAAGATGGATATGAAGTGTGGAAGAGAGCTGTTGCAAATGTAACTCCTGCTGTTGAAGTACGAAGCCGTCGTATTGGTGGTGCTACATTCCA
>JANMOR010000611.1:0-3468 GCA_031369435.1 Chitinophagaceae bacterium | reverse complement strand
TGGGTATCGCACAAAAAAGCCGTAGCTCCAGTGTATTGAATTTGAGTTTAAATGTCAAAAATCCAGAAAGAGGGATTGATATATTGAACCAGATAATGAAAGAATATGGTATGTATAATGAACAGGATAAAAGCAGGATATCAGAAAACTCCCTCCGGTTTATATCTGATCGATTGCAAAGTCTTGAATATGACCTCGGATTGGTAGAAGGCAACCTGCAGGATTTCAAGAAGAAAAATCAGTATCTCGACCTGGAAGACCAGTCAAAAATGTACCTCCAAAATATTACTGATACAGAATCAGAACTTCGGAAGCAGGAGGTACAAATAAAAATACTTGATTTATTAGATAATTATATCAGGGATAAAAAGAATGCATATAATTTAACGCCTACGAATCTTGGTATTGAGGACCCCACTTTAACTTACCTTGTTTCAGAGTATAACCGGTTGATCATTAAACGGGATAACGAGTTGCAGGTTAATAAGGAATCAAACCCCATCATTAAGGAAATAGAGCTCAACATTGAAAAAACAAGAACCTCTATGATTGAAAACCTGAAGAATATCAGGCAATCGTACATGCTTTCAAAAAACGAATTGGTAAAAAGGAATGCTTCCGTAAAAACGGAAATGTTTGCTTTACCTGAAAAGGAAAGCCATATCAGGGAAATCAAACGCCAGCAACTGATCAAGAATGAACTGTACACGTTTCTTTTACAAAAAAGGGAAGAAACCGGCATTCAATTAGCTTCTACACTTTCTAATTCAAAAGTATTTGCCGAAGCGGAAGGAAATAGTATTCCTATTTTGCCGAAACGAAGAAACGCTTATATGCTGGCCATGTTCTTTGGTGTTTTAATCCCTGTTATTTTGATTCTCATCAGGGATATCATGAATGATAAGGTTACAACGAAAGCGGATATCTTAAAAAATACACGCATGCCCGTTATTGGTGAACTGGGGCATAACGATAAGCTGGAAACCCTGGTTGTTGTTAAAAACAGCCGTACGATTCTTGCTGAACAGTTTCGAATTATCCGCTCCAACCTGCAACCTGTTTTAAAACGAGAAAGAACCCCTGTTATATTGGTAACATCCTCCTTTAGTGGTGAGGGTAAATCATTTGCTGCCACCAACCTGGCGGCTTCCATTGCCTTAACCGGCAAACGAACCGTGATCCTTGAGTTTGATTTACGTAAACCTAAAATTGTAAGCGGACTTGGGTTGCAACGGACATTTGGTATTACCCATTTTGTGGTGGGAAAAATCAGTTTGGAAGAACTTCCGGTGAAAGCTCCTGATACAGATAATTTATTTGTGATTGCCTGCGGACCTACGCCTCCCAACCCATCTGAACTATTGCTCGATCCCAAGATCAAAGAGATCTTTGAATTTTGCCGTGATAATTTTGATGCGGTTATTATTGATACAGCACCCGTTGGTTTGGTGAGTGACGCAATGACCTTGTCTAATTATGCAGATGCAACCTTGTTTGTTGTAAGACAACGGTATACTTATAAAAAACAATTGCAGATGCTGGAAGACCTTTTTCAACAAAAGAAATTTCCGAATGTTGCAATCATTGTGAATGATATTAAAGTAGAAGGTTATAACAGTTATTACGGTTATGGCGGTTATGGTTACGGTTATGGTTATGGTTATGGCTACGGCTATGGTTATTATGATACAGATCCATCTAAAAACAAATGGTATAATAAGGTGTTGCAGTTTATTGGCATCAAGTAGATCTTTTTATGTGTCGTATTGCAGGAATTTTTGATCCTTCAGCAGGCAACCTGCAACAGCAGATTGTTGATATGCGTGATGCTATGCACCGGGGCGGTCCTGATGATGCAGGAATATTTATGCACCCAACACTTCCATTAGCGTTCGGGCACCGGAGACTTTCATTGATTGATCTTACAGCAGCAGGACATCAACCTATGATTGATGCCGAACTGACGATTGTATTTAATGGCGAAATCTATAATTACCAGGAGCTTCGTTCAACTCTCAAACATTACGGGCATCAGTTTACAACAGAAAGCGACACAGAAGTTATTTTAAAAGCTTACCGTCATTGGGGTATTGATGCGTTTACTTTTTTCAATGGGATGTTTGCATTAGCTATCTGGGACGAAACAAAACAGCAATTAATTTTAGCAAGAGATCATGCAGGTATTAAACCGTTGTATTATTATATTGATCATCGCTGTATCTATTTCGCATCTGAAATCAGGGCCTTTCAACATAGCGGTAAACATTTTGAAGAGAATGATAAATGGCAGACAGCCTTTTTAACTTTCGGCCACTTGCCCGAACCAATCACTACATTGAAATCGGTTGTTCCTTTATCAAAGGGCACTGCCATGGTCATTGATTTGCCCTCGCTAAAAACAAAGAGCCATACATTTTTCAACTGGAAGTTTACGGGCCAGCTCACAAACGAAAAAGAAGCGCTGGATTTAATGCGTGAAACCTTAGAAGAAGCAGTGAGGAGGCATTTGATTTCAGATGCACCCATCGGTTTGTTTTTAAGTGGCGGTATCGATTCGAGTCTGTTAACGTTGATTGCTGCTCATACACAAAAAGAAAATCTGCATACCCTCTCTATTGTATTTAATGAAAAAGCATTTTCCGAAGAAAAGTATCAGCAACTGATTATTCAAAAAACAAATGCTCAGCATCAATCATTTCTGGTTACCAAAAATATATTTAATGAAAAATTAGAAGATGCTATGGATGCCATGGATCAACCCACATTGGATGGCATTAATACATATTTCATTTCTATGTATGCAAAGGAGTATGGTCTAAAGGCTGTATTGTCGGGTATAGGAGCGGATGAATTATTTGGCGGTTACCCTTCTTTTCAACAACAGAAAAAAATGAAGTGGGTGAACATGGCACCTGACAGTTTGCTGAAAGCTTTTCAATGGGTACCTGATCATCGTATCCGTAAACTCAGTTATGTGGGCATGCAAAACAGCGCCGCCGAATACCTCAGTTATCGTGGAATATTTACTCCTGTTTCTGTAGCTTCTTTACTGGGAACAACACAAAAGGAAATTGAATATGATCTTGAAGAACTTAGTGCATACTACCCGGTAAACGGATTGAAAGACGGCAACCGCATCAGCTGGCTGGAAACAAATTTTTATATGCAAAACCAGTTGTTGAAAGATTCTGATTTTATGAGTATGTGGCATGGCCTTGAAATCAGGGTGCCATTCTTAGATAAGGAAGTAATGCTGATGGCAGGTGCTATCGATGCAGCTATTAAGTTTAAAAAAGTTCCGCCAAAGTATTTATTGGTCAAGCCTTTTGAACAGGAATTACCGGTTGAAATATGGAAACGAAAAAAACAGGGATTCACATTCCCCTTTGAAGGATGGCTGAAGGAAAATGAATTTATTATGCCTTCAACAGGGGGTGAAAAAAAACTATACAAGGCATTCCAGAATAA
>JANMOR010000590.1:0-1977 GCA_031369435.1 Chitinophagaceae bacterium | reverse complement strand
TGGAATTCACAACCCGTTACATCGCCCATGAAACTGGTGAACATTGAATACCTCGATCGTATTACGGGTGGAAGCAAAGAGTATATTGAAGAGATCATTGTAAAGGCGGCTGATTTATTGCCCAATGAAGTAAAAAAACTTCAGGATTCATTTGCAGCAGAAAATGCTGAGCTGGTAAAAGAAGTGGCACATAATATGAAAACAACATTAAGTATACTGGGCGTAAAAGAATATGTATCTAACAAGGTAAAACTTCTTGAAAAGAGTGATCTCACAAAACCTACAGAAAAAGCAAACATGAAATTATTGGTGGATGAATTGGATGAATCAGTAAAGATTGTTCTGGAGGAGCTGAAGGAATACTTAAAAGCAGCATAACCAATATACAGCCTGACATTAGCAACCAGGTATTGACAACTGATCAATTGATCATCTTCCGTTACTTTTGCTCAAACGATTTGATCATATGAACAAAGTTGTTGCCAATGCCGATGACGCAATACAGGATATTCCAGATGGAGCAACACTCATGCTCGGTGGTTTTGGGTTGTGTGGCATCCCCGAAAACTGCATTTCAGCTTTAGTTAAAAAAGGAACCAAACATCTTACCTGTATTTCAAACAATGCAGGTGTTGATGATTTTGGTATTGGACTGATGCTGCAGCAAAAACAGGTAAAAAAAATGATCTCATCCTATGTAGGTGAGAATGCAGAATTCGAACGTCAATTGTTGAGTGGTGAACTGGAAGTTGAATTGATTCCGCAGGGAACATTGGCAACACGATGCATGGCTGCCGGTTATGGAATGCCCGCCATCTATACACCTGCAGGTGTTGGAACTGAAGTTGCTATTGGAAAAGAAACCCGCAGTTTTAATGGAAAAGAATATTTACTGGAATATGCATTTGATGCCGACTATGCTATTGTAAAAGCATGGAAGGGTGATACAATGGGGAATTTGATTTTTAAAGACACTGCCAGAAATTTTAATCCAATGATGGCGATGGCTGGTAAAATAACCATAGCAGAAGTAGAGGAGTTGGTAGAGCCTGGAATATTGCATCCTAATGCAATTCATACACCAGGAATTTATGTGCACCGTATTTTTCAGGGAAGCAATTATGAAAAACGGATTGAACAACGAACAGTAAGAAAACCAATTTGATAATGTAATGATTTGAAGATTTGGTAATTTTCAAATCTCCAAATTGCAAAATCTCCAAATTGAATTATGGCTTTAACGAAAGAACAAATTGCACAACGCATTGCCAGGGAATTAAAAGATGGTTACTATGTAAACCTCGGCATCGGTATTCCAACCCTGGTTGCCAATTATATTCCTGCGGGCATACATGTAGAGTTACAAAGTGAAAATGGTTTATTGGGTATGGGTCCTTTTCCATTTGAAGGTGAAGAAGATCCTGATCTCATTAATGCAGGTAAACAAACTATCACTACATTACCCGGCTCTGCTTTTTTTGATAGTGCTATGAGTTTTGGAATGATCCGTGCAGGAAAAGTTGATCTTACTGTTTTAGGTGCCATGGAAGTAAGTGAGCAAGGTGATATTGCTAATTGGAAAATTCCAGGTAAAATGGTAAAGGGAATGGGTGGTGCTATGGATCTTGTTGCAAGCGCTAAAAATATTATTGTGGCTATGATGCATACCAATCCAAAAGGTGAAAGCAAATTATTGCCGCATTGTGCATTGCCCCTGACAGGAATCAAGTGTGTAAAGAAAATTGTAAGTGACTTAGCGGTACTGGATGTTACAGCAGATGGATTTAAATTATTGGAACGAGCTCCCGGTGTATCAATAGAAGAAATTATAGCAAAGACTGCGGGAAAATTAATTGTTGAAGGCGAAGTGCCGGAAATGGTATTCTAAAAACAGTTTTAAAATATAAAACCTCCCGTTTGAAAGGGAGGTTTTATTATAGAGAAAAATATAATTAGTTAGTTGTAAAAATCTTGATC
>JANMOR010000589.1:0-2110 GCA_031369435.1 Chitinophagaceae bacterium | reverse complement strand
TGTTATAAATCCGGTGTGTATTTTCTATTACTACAATGGCATCATCTACAATAATACCCAATCCAAAGATCAATGCAAATAATACGATAAAGTTGAGTGTAACAGGTGTACCTACAATAGCATCAGCAATCGGTAAAAATAGGAAAGCAACAAATACACTTAACGGAACACTCAATGCCACAAAGAATGCATTGGTAACACCCATGAAAAACATCAGGATCAATAATACCAGCACAAAACCAATAACAATGGTATTCACCAATTCATTAAATGATGTTTTGGTTTGCTTGCTCTGATCACCAGTGATAGTCACTTTGAGATCTTTCGGCAGCAGATCATTGTCCTGCATGTCTGTTACAGCAGCTTTAATTTTATCAGCAGCATTAATGAGGTTTTCGCCACTGCGTTTTACAATGGTGAGTGTAATTACATTTTTTCCATCTAAACGTGCAAAGCTTTCTTTTTGTTTAACCGTGTCTTTTATGGTTGCAATATCTTTCAGGTAAACCGGCGCACCACTTACACCTTTTACAATAATATTATTTAAATCGAAAGCGGTGTTGAACTGTCCACGCACACGAACAGTACGTTGCATGGTGCCTATTTCAATTTGTCCGCCACTGATATCATTGTTTTCTCTTGCAATGGCATTTTCAATATCGGTGAACGTAATTCTTGCAGCAGCCATGCGGTAAGGATCAACATTCACCTGTATTTCACGCTCAGGTGCACCAACAATATCAGCTCTTGTAATTTCTCTCAGTTCTTCAAACCTGTCCTGCAGGTTATCAGCATATTGTTTCAATTTAATAGGATCAAAATCGCCGCTGATGTTCACAAACATAATGGGCATTTCACTGAACGCAAATTCCTGCACATCGGGTTCAGCAGTAAGGTCCTGTGGCAGATCAGTTCTTGCTTTATCAACCGCATCTTTTACTTTTTGCTTGGCCAGATCCACTTTTACATCTGTATCAAACTCCACAACGATCAATGAAAAATCCTGCTGAGAAGTGGATTGCACTTTAATCACCCTTGCACCACTGATACTTTTAATTTGTTTTTCGATGGGTCTTGTTACCAGGTTTTCAATATCGCCTGGTGAGTTACCAACATAAACGGTAGCTACAGAAATAGTAGGTACCACAATGTCAGGATACTGCTCCTTGGGCATTGTATTAAATTTGAATAAACCATAAGCAGAAATGATAATGGTAATGATATAAACCGCTGTGCGGTTATCAATACTCCAGCTGCTTGGTTTAAATTCCTTGAACTTTTTTCCGAGTCCTTCAAATATTTTTGATTGCATAAGTAATTGTTTGGCCTCACCTTCGTTCCCTCTCCATCCATCGACAACGATCAGGATGACGGGAGTTGGGCGATCATTGTTTTTTATCTTTTGTAACTAAGCATTTCAACTTTTTTTTCTTTATTCCACACACTAAAGACAGGTTACATAACATTCTGCTATCCGAAAAGTCAGGGCTGAGCCTTGATGGCTTCCCCTTTTGGGCGAAGTCGGATCGGGGCTTGCAGCCTTACACTGTTGTTGTTACCACCTGCCTGTCATACACTGTTTGATATCCTTCGGTAATGAGTTGCATACCTGTTTGCAAACCAGCTTTGATTTCTATTTTATCACCATACGATTCACCAACCACCACCGGTTTCTTTACAGCAATGCTTCTTCCTTTACTGTCTTTCTCCACTACATACACATACTTGCCTTTATCATCTGTTTGTACAAGATTAACAGGAATCACCACAGCATTGGGTGCACTGTAATCTTTAATACGAATAGCAGCAATAGAATTGGGGCGTACACCACCACCGGGAATTTTTGCTTCAGCAATAAATGTTCTTGTGCTGGGGTTAATGGTTTGTGAAGCGATATTGATGGTTGAATTAAATGTTTTATTCAGGTCGGGAAGTGTAATGATAACGGGGCTGCCTACTCGTACACGGCTCATGTAATTCTCTGGCACTTCAACCACCGCTTTTAATGTACTGTTGTTCACGATCCTGATCTGGAAACCCGCAGCATTGGCACCAACAAACAGTTCACCTACTCTTATATTCACCAGGTCGGCAATACCGCTAACAGGTG
>JANMOR010000574.1:0-6195 GCA_031369435.1 Chitinophagaceae bacterium | reverse complement strand
GCTTCTTCTTTTTCAAGAAAAGGCTTAACAGCTAATTCTATTTCATCCATTGATCGTTCATATCCCCTGTATAATCGTTGGGTGAGATGCTCAATACCCAGTTCAGGAGGTGGTGAGCCGTATGGAGGGTTTACTAATCCTGAAATATCAAAGTCATAGGCTATAGGATAAGGCATTGACATAGTATCTTTTTTATCAACAAGGAGTTTTACATTATGGTAAAAAGGAATTGACCAATCGGTATTACCAATCATATACTGGAATAAAAAAAACAAAGTGGATTCTTCTCGACGCATACCTATAGGTGAATACCTGGTATTTTCTTTTTCCTGGAATTTATGTCTTTTTGCCAGGTCATCTACATCTTCAATTAGAAAAGCATATTGATCGTAGGATTTTACTTTAGCTTTCGTATCGAAATAATTGACATGTATTAACCGCACCCTGAAACTTAAGTCGGTGAGCATGTTATACATTTTATAAACAAGGTATTCCTTTAAGAGGTACTGTTCATTGCTGGCAGTAAATCCGCATCCCCCTACCATTTTTATTGTTCCGAATTTTGAAAAAGCAGGTGAAGCAGGGTTCTTAAAATCGATCATTAAAGAAGCAAGCCTGCATTGAGCTTTCCTGAAATTTCCCCTGGGCCTTACCTTTACCGGACCCTCGGCAACAGTCCCGTCTTTGAATTTAAAGGAAACAGTTGCTCCTACAAAATTCATATCTTTTTTTTCTGCTAACAGCCCTTTAATATCTGTTGATAATTTCATTTCGATGATACGGTCATCTTTAAAGAATTCTTTATCATCAATTGGTTTTGGCTGGGCAATAGTGAGTTGGGCCAAAAATAAAAATACGATAGCAATGATCCACTTTTTACTTTTCATAATCTGTTGTTTTGGTTAAAGTGGTTCTTCAGAGAAAGAAGGAAAATACAATATAAATAATTTCAATCGAAAATAACTGTTGCCCTACCTGATTATTTCAGTAATAACCTGCCCGACATTACCATTGGGAGCCTGGATCTTTAATAAGGCCGCCAATGTTGCTGCAATATCAGTCATATATGTTTCCCTGTAAATAGAACCGGGTTGAATTTTCCATCCATACCAGATCAATGGAATATGGGCATCATATGGATTCCAAAGCCCATGTGTAGTACCGCCATTTTCAAATCCTTCCAGCCATTGAGGTTTATAGATGATCTGTATTTGCCCGCAACGTTGTTGATAATACCCGTTTGCAATCCTGTTTTTTAAGGTATCATGTAAGGTACTGCTTCGCAGCTGATCCATAGGAATAACATTGGAGATGGCTTCCTGCTGCAAAAGATATTGAACAATCCATTCCGTAATTTCAGCCTTTTTTAATTTCGGATTTTTTTCTATTGCGGGAAGGTTTAAAATTACCTGAAAATTAATGATATCAGTAATTAGTTCATCTGCTGCGAATTTTTGTTTTAATAATAAATTCATGCTATCCACCAGCTTTGCAACCGAAACATTACCTGCTGGAATCCTGTTGTCGGTCATGAATTTTGGATTATGTGCTGCTCCATGATCGGCCGATAAAAACACCAGGTACTGATCTTTGCCCACTTTTGAATCAAGATAGTCAAGCAATTCAGCTAATTCTTTGTCTAATCTTAAATAGGTATCTTCTGTTTCAATTGAATTAGGGCCAAATGCATGACCAATATAATCTGGAGAAGAATAACTGATGGCTAAAATATCCGTAATGGAATCGGACCCAAGCTGTTCGTTTTCAATAGCAGCTTTTGCGAACTGTGTAGTAAGGGTATTACCATAAGGAGTACTTAAAACAATGCTGTAGTTTTTTCCTATTACCGATGAAAGCGTATAAGGAAATGCTTTGCCCAATACTTTTACTTCGTAATCATTTTCATCGGGGGTGCTTTGTGTATAAGTATTGATCGGGTAAACAGTATTCCAGCCCTGTTTGTAATATTCATCAACCAGTTTCTTTTGATTGAACGTATTCACCCAACCGGGCAATGCTTTCATGTAATATGTTGATGTAATCCAATCGCCTGTTTTACTATCGTACCAATAAGCAGCATTGGCACTGTGACCTGCAGGTAAAATTCCGCCACGGTCTTTTAAAGCTATTCCAACAACCTTGCTTCTTTGATTTGTGGCCAGCTTTAATTCATCACAGATAGTGGTGGTGAACATATTTACCGGGCTCATTTTTCCTGCTGCTCCATTGGCACTGCCAACAACTGAAACAGCAGAGTCATCGGTACAATAAACGTATTGTTGTTTTTTATTGTCGAACCAATTATTCCCGGTAATGCCATGGATGGATGGTACTGACCCGGTATAAATACTTGCATGACCGCAGGCTGTATAAGTTGGCGTATAGGGAATCATGGTATTATTGCAATTAAACCCTTTATTCATTAAGCGTTTAAAGCCACCATTAGCAGCATATCGATCATTGTAACGTTGAAGATAATCCCAACGCATCTGATCCACCACAATGCCTACTACCAGTTTTGGCCGTTGCAGTTGTTGTGCATGAATGTTGAATACAAAAACCAAAACAAACAAACTGATCATATATTTTTTCATACGAGGCAATTATGGATTCCTAAGATAGGTTGAATTTGGTGGATTCTGTGTTTTTAAACCTGAAAGAATAACATAAAAAAAGGTCAACAAAACGTTGACCTCAGAGCTTTACTCCTGTTGGGAAAAATTGTAACAACTACAATCTCAAAGAATTCATTTATAGTTGCAAAAACCTTTTATTGCTTTTTAACTACAACATTTACTTTTTTCGCCTGAACCTTTACTCCATTTTTATCAACCGTGATGGTGGTGGTTTTTTCAGGAACTTCTTTTACAACAACAGGTGCTGCAGGAACAATAATTACTTCTTTCTTAACTTCTGCCGGCTTATCGTTACAAGCCATGATAGATACCAAAGCAAACATCAAAAAGAAACCAATGTGTTTTTTCATAAACTGATTTAAAATGAACTACGCTGCATTTTGTGGTAGCACATAAAGCACTATGCAGCATTGTATAAGTATCAATTATAGTGCCCTTATGCCTTAAAACTCAGTAATAGCTGTATTTAGCCATATTGGCGTGGAAAATCATAGAGTAGAAATGTACACCGGACTATTTACTGTTTATTAGAGGTATGATCAACTTGCTGTTGTTTAAAATATTTGCGCTTATTCAAATATTTTAAGAATTCTATAATCAATATGGAGCCAATTGTAACAAGGAGGATAGTAACCATATCTACCCAATCTAACGTTGCTGTTTTAAATACCGGTTGCAAAAAAGGAACATATACAATTAACAGTTGCAACACTACCGTTAAACTGATTGCACCCCACATTCCCCTGTTGGCAAATATCCCCGTTGAAAACATGGAATGATAAACAGAACGTACTGAAAGAGCATTACCCAACTGTACAAAACAAAGTGTTGTAAATACCATGGTTTGCTGTGTTCTTGTATCGTACCCCTGCTGCACTGCCCACCATTGAACAAAGAGGGAGGCAATGGTTAAAATAATTCCTGTAAATAAAATTCTTGGAATCAATCCACCGGCAAATAAATTTTCTTTAGGTGGCCGTGGAGGACGGTTCATAATATCTTTTTCAGCCCGCTCGGCAACCAGTGCTAATCCGGGCAAACCATCTGTAACAAGATTAATCCAAAGAATATGGATGGGAAGTAAAGGAATAACAAAGCCAAGCAAAGGTGCTGTGAAGATGGTGAGTATTTCGCCCAGGTTGCAGGAAAGTACATACAAAATAAACTTCCTGATATTCTCATAAATTCTTCTGCCTTCCCTGATTGCTTTTACAATGCTGGCAAAATTATCATCAAGCAAAATCATATCTGCTGCTTCTTTTGACACATCCGTTCCCGTTATGCCCATGGCAATACCAATATCCGATTGCTTTAAAGAAGGTGCATCATTCACCCCATCACCTGTCATGGCTACAAACTCACCACTACCCTGCAATGATTTGACGATATTTAATTTTTGCTCAGGCGATACTCTTGCATACACTGAAGTGTTCTTTACAATGTTGTTGAAGTCTTCTGTACTCAGTTGTTCCAGATCTGCTCCGGTTTTTACTCCCTGGTGCCCGGCTTCAATCATACCAAGACGTTCAGCAATTGCTTTTGCTGTGAGCGCCTGGTCTCCGGTGATCATGACGGTATCAATCCCCGCTGTTTTACATTGTTTGATGGCTTCTATCACTTCTTCTCTTGGCGGATCGATCATAGCAGTCATTCCTAAAAATTCAAGATCGTTTTCTATGTCCACTTTTATTTCGCCCGGATCCTGCTCAAATATTTTATAGCCGAAAAATAAAACACGCAAGCCATCTGCTGCCCATACTTTATTTTGTTCAATCCAACCCGGTATTTGATCCTTGTGTTTTTCACTTAGTACTTCCGTTAATTTTTTGGGCGCCCCTTTTACAAACAATATCCATTTGCCTTCGTTTTTGTGCAGTGTACTCATCCGCATTCTTTCTGAATCAAAAGGTAGTTTGGCAACAAAGGGAAATTGCTGATCGGCATCTTCTTTGGTATGCCCGTTTTCCAATGCATGATCAACCAATGCGGTTTCAGTTGAATCGCCCAGCAAACCATCCTCCGAAAATTTTACATCATTATTTAAGATCATCGCATGTTTCAGCAATGCTTCTTTCTCCGGTGCTGCTTCTAACTTTTCAACAGTCATTACATTTTGAGTAAGTGTTCCTGTTTTGTCGCTGCAGATATAAGTAACAGAACCTAATGTTTCAACTGCAGGCAATTTCCGCATCAATGCATTTTGTTTCACCATTCGCCTGGCTCCCTGTGCCAATGCAATAGTTATCACCGCAGGTAATGCTTCCGGTAATGCAGCAACCGCCAAGGATAATGCAGTTAGAAACATAGCAAAGGCAGGTTCACCACGCCACAACCCAATACCAAAAACAATTGCACAAATGAGTATAACGATCACCGCTAATTGTTTACTGAAAACAGCGAGTCGTTTTTGAAGCGGTGTTTTTTGTGATTCCACTTCCATCAAACCTGCAATTTTTCCAATTTCGGTTTTCATACCGGTTGCAGTTACTACTGCTTTTGCATTTCCATTACTCACAATAGTTCCTTTAAAGATCATATTCAATTGATCGCCGGGAACTGGATTTTGTTCAGTGATGGCTTCTATGGTTTTTTCAACTGAATGACTTTCGCCGGTTAAGGATGCCTCATCTGTTTTAAAAGAATGCAGCTCCAATAATCTTGCATCTGCCGGAACAATATCACCAGCCTCCAGTAAAATAATATCACCCGGCACGAGTTGATGTGCTTCAATTTTTGCAGGATTATTATTTCGGAGCACCATGGCAAATTGGGCTGTCATCTTTTGTAACATCCGTACCGATTTTTCTGCATTATACTCCTGCGAAAAACCCATCCATGCATTGGCAATGATGATGGCCAGAATCACAAAAGCATCAGTATGTTCTCCAACAAAAAAGGAGATGCCGGCAGCAATAAAAAGTATAATGATCATTACATCTGTAAACTGTGCAAGCAGGATCGACCATTTACTTTTTTGTTTGGCTTCCTGTAAAGCATTGGCTCCATATTCTTTTTGAAGGGAGGGAACAGCTTCATTATTTAATCCGGCAGAAGTTGTTTTGAGTTGCTCAAGAGACTCCTGGATGCTGAGTTGAAAAAATGCCGGCATAGTAAAATATATTGTTTGAAGATAATTCAAATAGCCTGTTTATAAACCGCAATCAAAGGACTATATAACAATGAACAGAAATTCTATAAGAAAGTATCAATAAGCAGCATGCAATTAAACATGGCAAAGGAGCTTCGTATTGAAAGAACTACCTTACACCTTGAACTTTAACCATGAATAACACATTTGATTTACTCATCGACAGTTATCTCGATCATAAAGTAGGGATTGATACAGGATTCATCAATGAACGTTTATCGCAGGGTTTACAACTTCATATACAGCAATTACAACAAGATGATCAAATGATCCCGGCCGGCATTGGAAATGATGAAGTAAAAGATGCACAACAAAAAGTAAGAGGCGATAAAATTTACTGGCTCGATAAAAAACATCACAATCATTTTGAACTGGAGTTTCTGCAACTGGCTGAAGATTTTATTGACCGGC
>JANMOR010000537.1:0-5742 GCA_031369435.1 Chitinophagaceae bacterium | reverse complement strand
GTTAGTGATTTTGATATTAACCCCAATGACCCCACCGAATTTTATGTGGCTTATGCCAGCGGTGGTTTGTGGTACAGCAAAAACAACGGACAGTCTTTTACCCCCATCTTCGACAATGAAGATGTTATGACCATTGGCGACATAGCTGTTAAATGGAATGGCAGTCGTGTGATATGGGTAGGAACGGGTGAAGTAAACAGCAGCCGTTCTTCTTACGCAGGAAACGGCGTGTATAAAAGTAGCGACGATGGTAAAACATGGGAGTATCTCGGTTTACCTGAAAGTCATCATATCGGAAAAATTCAATTGCACCCAACAGACCCCAACACAGCCTGGGTGGCAGCATTGGGTCATTTATATTCAGCCAACAAAGAACGTGGTGTTTATAAAACAACCGATGGCGGTAAAACATGGAAACTCACTTTGTTTGTAAACGATAATACAGGTGCTGTTGAAATGGAAATGAATCCTAACAATCCAATGGAATTGTATGCTGCAGTATGGTATCGTACAAGAAGAGGATGGACCTTTGAAGAAAGCGGTCCTTCATCAGGAATTTATAAAAGTGTTGATGGTGGAAATACATGGGCATTGATCACTGCACCAGGCAGTGGTTTTGCTGAAGGAAAAAAACTGGGCAGAATTGGATTATCTGTTTTTGCACAGAACCCCAATATAGTTTATGCAGTGATAGATAATTATGATGCCAAACCCGACACTTCAAAGAAAGTGGAACCATCTGATACCGTTTTTCAGCTCAAGGATTTCAAAACCATCACCAAAGAGCAATTGCTCGCAGCAGAAGACAAAAAGCTGGAATCATTTTTACGGAAACAACGATTCCCTGCAAAATACACAACAACAGTTGTAAAAGAAATGGTGAGCACTGGCAAAATTCAACCTGTTGCATTATGGGATTATTTTGATACGGGTGATGATGGTTTCACTAATTCCGGTATTAAAGGTTGTGAAGTATATCGCAGTGATGATGCAGGAAAAACATGGAAGCTGATCAATAATAAATTACCGCAGGCTTTCAGTACTTATGGTTATTATTTCGCCAAAATATATGTATCACCCACAAATGTTGATAAGATTGTGGTGTTGGGTGTTAATGCATGGCTGAGTAAGGATGGAGGTAAAACATTTAAGAATATTGATAAGGGCAATGTACATTCTGATCATCATGTGTTGTGGTTTAATCCAAAGAAAGATTCACACATGATCAATGGCAATGATGGTGGATTGAATATTTCTTATGATGATGGAGAGAATTGGTATAAAGCCAATTCACCATCTGTTGGTCAGTTTTATGCCATTGCTGTTGATGATGCAAAACCGTACAATGTGTATGGTGGGTTGCAGGATAATGGTTCATGGTTTGGTCCATCCAATAACAAAGAAACCAGCGACTGGCATGATAACGGCAACTATGCATTCAGAGCCATCAATGGTGGAGATGGTATGCAGGTGCAGGTTGATACCAGAGATAATACAACGGTGTACACCGGTTCACAATTTGGATCTTATGCACGTATTGATAAAACAAAACCTTTTGTTGGCAGAGTAAGTGTTCGTCCTTCACACGAATTAGGCGATAAACCTTTACGTTTTAACTGGCAATCGCCCATTCTGTTATCCAAACATAACCAGGATGTATTCTATTTCGGCAGCAATCGTTTTCACCGCAGTTTTAATAAAGGTGAAAACGCAACGAACCTCAGTGGAGATTTAACCGGAGGTAAGAAAGAAGGCAATGTGCCTTGGGGAACTTTGGTTACCATGAGTGAATCGCCTCTTCGTTTTGGCCTGATCTACACCGGAAGTGATGATGGAATGATTCATGTTACAAAAGACGGTGGTTATAGCTGGGCTGCCGTTCATGCAAAACTTCCAAAGAATGTTCAAGGGTTATACATCAGCCGTGTTGTTGCTTCAAAGTTTAAAGAGAGTAGAGTCTATGCTTCCCTGAACGGATACCGAAACGATCAGTTTAATGCCTATGTTTTTGTAAGTGAAGATTATGGAACAACCTGGAAGCAGATATGTACAGATCTTCCTGCAGAGCCGGTGAATGTGATCAAAGAAGATCCCAAAGCTGAGAATATTTTATACATTGGCACAGATCATGGATTGTATGTTTCTGTTGATGCAGGTGCAAGCAGCATGGCATGGATGAGTGCTTTGCCAAGAGTAGCCATTCATGATATTGCCATCCAGGAAAGGGAAAATGAAATTGTGCTGGGTACGCATGGTCGCAGTATTTATATAGCTTCATTAACTGAAGTGCAGAAGCTGGCGATGGATAAAGCGTATTATGAAAAGAAAAAATCGGAATTGAAGTAAACAATGTTTTCTGTACTTTGTATAAATAAAGTTCATGATGGATGCATCGGATTGGCTAAAAAATCCGACTAAGAATAGAAAATCTAATCAGTAAAATAAAAATTTATGAAAAGTTTATTGTCATTATTTCCTGTGCTGGCTCTTTTTATTTCCATCACGGCCTGTGCACAGAATGCAAAACCAAGCCCGGCAGCTTCTACTGAATTTAAAGCAGGGGCTGCAACCATTAAGATCAATTACAGCGCTCCTTCTGTAAAAGGAAGGGAGATCTGGGGAAAGTTGGTTCCATTTGGCCAGGTTTGGCGTACAGGAGCCAATGAAGCCACCACCTTTGAAACCGACCAGGATGTTAAAATAGAAGGACAAGCTTTACCAAAAGGAAAGTATTCACTGTTTACTATTCCGGGCAAGGATGAGTGGGTGATCATTATCAATAAAAATGCAGGGCAGTGGGGTGCGTTCAGTTATAAAGAAAGCGATGATGCGTTGAGAGTAACGGTTCGTCCGGGATTATCTAATGCATTTAATGAAGTCATGAAAATTGAAGGCAGGGCCGATGGAAGTTTTTCCATTTTGTGGGAAAAGATAGAAGTTATTTTTACAGTCAGTCAGTAATACGAAAACCCATCAATGTTTAACATCCCTCCCGAAACTCCGGGAGGGATTTTCATTTCACAGCTTTTCCACATATCGCTGAAATGAAAAGCATGCAGACAGTTTAATAAGTAGTTTGCACGCAGAATGAAGGATACCAGAACCATCTTGCTATTAGCCGTATCACTCTGTTTGGTAGGAACATGGGTGTATCATTTGTACGATAAAAATAAATATGCGGCCATTCCGGCTGTCGAACTAAAAAAAGATGAGCCCATCAATCAAACGGCTATTAATGATTCAATCAGGTTAAAGTTCAGTACTACTTTAACTGCACTTGATTCAGCAAGGATGGGTAAAGATTCATTGCATACAGAACTATCCGGTAAATTAACGGAGATTGATAGTTTGCGGAATGAAATTGCTTCCATTCTTAACATCAGCAATATTACAAGGGAAGATCTGCGCAGGGCAGAAGATAAAATAAAGCAGTTACAACAGAAGATGCAGGTTGCCTCAAAGCCAAACAACGCAACATCAACAAATCTTGTCAATAATAACAACGGTACTGTGGAAATAACTCCACAACAGGAAATAAAAACAACAGCACCTGAAAAGAAAGAGGCAGTTCCTTCTTTTTTAAATGCTTTGAACATCAGTTTCAGGGCCATACAGGCCGATGCAAAAGAACAGATCACCAGCAAAGCTGCTGCTGCAGGCTATTTCAGCATATCCTATTCCTTGCAGAATAACAATGCTTCATTTACCGATACAGAAGTGTATATGGTATTAACCGATGGGGCAGGTAATGTAATACAGGATGATCAATGGCAGGGGGGGATGTTTCAATCAAAAGATAATGTACGCATGGCCTATACACGCAAAAATAATTTCAGTTATACAAAAGGTGATGCAAAAAGAATTTCAATGAACATCAAGTTGCCATCTTTTGAACAGGGTTCTTACAGTGTGCAGATTTATCATAATGGTTTGCGGATTGGAAAAACATATCTCCGGTTGAATTAAGCAACCATGCTGTCAACTTAATCACATTTTTTTCACAGTGCTTCAAATGCCCTGCTGCAATAGTATTTACGGCAGCTGATTGTATTACATTTACCGGAAGAATAACCATACACCATGCTCAAAAACATTATTGCCCCATTCCTGTCTTCCCTTTTTCTCTTACTTATTTTTTCCACCGTTGGATTTTCGCAAACCAATACAAAACCAAAGTATAGCAGTACACCGAATATTTATGCCGGTATAGAAGTAGGATCAAAAGGAGTAAAGATGAGTATTATTGAAATGAAAAAGAATCCTGAAAGCGGCAACTCGTTTACAATACTCAAAGACACATCTGTCAATACTGATTTTATTTCCTTTACCCAGCCTACATTTGATGCAACCATCAATGGGTTGACTGGATTGTTTACCACCGCCATCAATGATTACAAGATACCTTCCAAACGCATTTTTACCGTATTGAGCAGCGGTGTAAAAATTCTATCAGAAAAAGAAAATAAAAAAGAGTGGGTTGAAAAATTTATCCAGGAGTTCAGGTTAAAAGTGGAAGAGCCTGAACGTAAAGTTGAATTGGTAGATGTACTGCAGGAAGCCAGGCTTTCACATTTAGGGATTGTACCCGAAGCCCGCAGATACAATACTTTTTTAATTGATATCGGAAGCGGAAATACAAAAGGTGGATTTTTCCCTTCAGGGAATCTGAATGATTTTTATTTGTTCCAGTTAACATGGGGAACAAAAAGTACTGCCAATGCAACGGAGAAAATGTTGGGCGAAGATAAATCTCAGGCCAATTTTGGTCGTCAATTGATTCGTGTTGCAACAGCTGCGGAAACCAATGAAATTATTTATGCCGTTAATTCAAGTGGCAGTTACCCGGTAAGTGATCATATTGCATTCAGCGGCGGTATTGCATGGGCAGTAGCTACATTAATTTATCCGGAGCTGAATAACAATGCTGTTGTTCCTGTTACGTATGAAGAAGTAGAACGGTTTTCAAAACGATTGTCAGATAATTATTCATCCCTTTCAGATGCTTATCTCGTTGCAAAAATGGGAAATGGAAATTGGGATAAGGATGTTATTACAAAAGAAATCAAACGGGTACACGGTGTTTTTGATCAGCGCTCATTAATGGCGGGTACCGCTTTACTTCTGCGTATCATGCGTCAATTCAAATCAGTGAACGAAACCAAACAATTTTATTTTGTTAAAAATGGTGCGGTGGGTTGGGTTTCGGCTTATGTTGATCAATTAGTTGAATAAGATTTTATTATTCAGTAAAAAAAAGGGCAGCCCAGTTTAACTCCTTTCTTTGTTTTATAAGTGCTGAGTCAGCAATTGCTCTCCATTGTTGTTCAGATAATTTCGAATCAGCAGTTTTGTTGGCAATGATATAGGTTGCTATCGCAGCTTCATAAGCTGATTCATCTTTTTTAAGCAGGAAACGATCCCAGAAAAAACGTTTCACAGGTTTGTACATGGGATGAATGTTCCTGATCTCATCTCCAACAATGTAATAATAATCTACATCAGTCAGTTGCTCTGCAGGTGCATCCGTACGAACAATTCCTGGCAGACAGTTCTTATAAAAATGATTGTTATACACATTAAATGAATGAATGAATAACCAATTGACAGCAGTTATCTTAGAACCTTTTGAATCTGAACAAATACGAAGGAATGCCTGTTTGCTGTTGGCATCGTACCACCATTCACGGCATGATTTAAAATTAAACGACAGGAAGAACTGTGTTATGAAAATGATTGATAACA